>CAMWOK010000027.1 GCA_947175845.1 uncultured Lachnospiraceae bacterium
GTGATGCCCGCCGTCTTTGCCGCCAGCAGCTTTTCCTTGAGCCCGCCTATCGGAAGCACCCGCCCGCGCAGCGTAATCTCACCGGTCATGGCGACTTTTGCCCTGACGGGTGTGTCCGTGATCGCCGACAGCACCGCCGTCGCCATGGTGATACCCGCAGACGGCCCGTCCTTGGGCACGGCTCCCTCCGGTATATGGATGTGAAAATCGTTTTTCTTAAAAAAGTCAGGTGTTATCTTATACTGCGGCGCAATCGACCGGATATAGCTGATTCCCGTCATCGCGGACTCTTTCATCACGTCACCGAGCTGGCCTGTCAGCTCGATCTCGCCCTTTCCGGGCATAATGTTCACCTCTATCTGGAGGGTATCGCCGCCCACACTCGTCCACGCGAGTCCGCGCACAATGCCGACGTCATCTTTCTCGTTTGCCATGTCCACATTGTATTTGGGCTTTCCAAGGTACTTTTCAAGCTTCTGGCTGTTCACCCGGATGCATTTGTCCTGTATCGCTTTCCTGGACTTTCCGCCCCGCTCCTTCAGAATCTCAAGCGCCGCCTTCCTGCAGACTGTTCCGAGCTTCCGCTCGAGATTGCGCACGCCCGCCTCTTTCGTGTAGCGGTTGATAATCCCCTTGACGGCATTGTCGCTGATCGTCAGCTGTGTCTCCTTCAGGCCGTTCTTCTTAAGCTGCTTTGACCACAGATGTTCCTTCGCGATATGAAATTTTTCATTGGCTGTGTAACTTGTCACTTCGATAATATCCATGCGGTCCAAAAGCGGTCTGGGAATATTTCCCGCATCGTTGGCCGTCGCTATGAACAGAACCCTGGACAAGTCGATCGGAAGCTCCACATAGTGATCCCGGAAATGGCAGTTCTGTTCCGGGTCAAGCACCTCTAGCAGCGCGGAGGATGTATCCCCCTTGTAGTCGCTGCTCACCTTGTCAATCTCGTCGAGCAGCATCAGCGGATTGCACACGCCCGCCTGCTTTAAGCCGTTTGCAATGCGCCCCGGCATTGCCCCCACGTACGTCTTGCGGTGTCCCCTGATCTCCGCCTCGTCGCGCACACCGCCAAGGCAGATCCTGACATATTTCTTGTTCAGCGCCTCGGCAATGGACTTTGCGATGGAGGTCTTGCCCGTTCCCGGCGGTCCCACCAGACACAGGATTGGCACCTCGCCCTTGCTGGTCAGACAGCGCACGGCCAGATATTCGACAATCCGCTCCTTGACCTTTTCCAGCCCATAGTGATCTCTGTCGAGAATCTCCTCCGCGCGGTTGATGTCATTGTTGTCCTTCGAGGACTTGTTCCAGGGAAGCTCCAGAAGCGTCTCAATGTATCCCCGCTCCACCGCGCTCTCAGAGCTGGAACCCATGATGGTCTTAAAACGGTTGATTTCCTTCTGAATCTTCTCCTTCACTTCCGCGTCTGCCTTCAGTTTCGCGAGCGCCTCCTCGTAGTGTTTCACATCCGAGTACTGATTCTTGTCGCCCAGCTCCTCCTGAATGTACTCCATCTGCTCGCGCAGAATATAGTCTTTCTGATTCTTGTCAATCTTCTCCCGGATCTTGACTGCCAGCTGTGTTCGAATCGCCGCAATCTGCGCCTCGTTCATGATCAGCGCCACCAGCTCCCCGCACTGCCCGGCAGTGTCCTCAATCTCAAGGATACTCTGTTTCTGGTCGTAGGAAAATGGCGTGTTGATTAAAATCTGGTTGATCAGCACCGTCAGACTGCTTCCATCCTTAAAATATTTTTCCACACTCTTGCCAATTTTCGGGAAAAATCGAACATACGTCTCAAAAACTTCCTTGATTGTGCGGACTAACGCCTGCTCCTCGGTCTGATCCATCGTCTCTTTACAGTCGTCAATCGTTTCGTACACTGCGCGGAAATACTGCCCCTCATTGTCGTCGAGCGCCGTGATGCGCGCCCGCTCCACGGCCTCCACCATAACTCGGTCAATGCTGCCTGGCAGCTTTGTGACCTGCCTGATATTGGCAACCGTACACACCTTATATAACCCGTCCACCCCGGGAGTCTCCTCCTCCGGGTCTATCTGCGGCACAAGAAGCAGCTGCTGTGTCTCACTGAGTGCCTGCTCGACCGCCTTTTTGGACATATCTCTGTTCAGATCAAAATGTATAATCATACTGGGCACCACAGTCAGTCCCCGCAGTGCCACCAAAGGTAATGCTGTCGTTATCTGCTCCATCTATATTCCTCTCCGTGTATAAAACGCCGCCCTTTCAAAAGGCGGCGTCTTATCATCAATCCTTTTATTTATCTCGCCTTTTTCTCTCGCTCGGTGCGCATTGCTTCGCGGTGCACGACAAAAGGCTGACTCGTTCCTTCCACGGACTCCTTGGTGATCACACAGCTCTCAATTGTGTCATCGGAAGGAATCTCATACATCACATCCATCATAATGCTCTCCATGATAGAGCGCAGACCTCTGGCGCCTGTCTTTCTCTCCAGCGCTTTTTCGGCGATCGCCTCGATCGCATCCGGCTCAAAGGCAAGCTTCACATTGTCAAACTCAAAAAGCTTCTGGTACTGCTTGATCAGAGCGCTCTTAGGCTCCTTCAGGATTCTCACAAGAGCATCCTTGTCAAGCCCCTCGAGTGATACATTGATGGGAACTCTGCCGACAAACTCAGGGATCAGGCCATACTTTGTCAAATCCTGAGGCGTGACCTCCTTGAACACAGCCCCGATATCCCTCGTCGTCTTCTCTGCGATATCCTTGTTAAATCCGATTGACTTGCGGTCAAGCCTGTTCTCCACGATCTTGTCGAGTCCGTCAAAAGCGCCCCCGCAGATAAACAGAATATTGGTCGTGTCTATCTGGATGAGCTCCTGGTGCGGATGTTTTCTGCCGCCCTGCGGCGGTACACTCGCCACCGTACCCTCGACAATCTTCAAGAGCGCCTGCTGCACACCCTCGCCGGAAACATCTCTGGTGATCGAGACGTTCTCACTTTTCTTGGTAATCTTGTCAATCTCATCGATATAAATAATGCCGTACTGCGCGCGCTCGACATCGTAATCGGCAGCCTGAATCAGCTTTAAAAGAATATTCTCGACATCCTCGCCGACATACCCCGCCTCCGTGAGCGTCGTCGCATCCGCAATCGCGAAAGGAACATTGATGATCTTGGCAAGCGTCTGTGCAAGATATGTTTTCCCGGAACCGGTCGGCCCAATCATGATGATATTGCTCTTCTGGAGCTCCACATCCAGATCTTTCTCCGCCATGACGCGCTTATAGTGATTGTACACCGCCACCGACAATACTTTCTTGGCCTCTTCCTGTCCGATTACATACTCGTCAAGAAACTCCTTGAGCTCCACAGGCTTGAGGAGATTGATCTCGAAGCCGCCTTCAACCTGCTCCTCCTCGTACTCCTCCTCGATAATGTCCGCACAGATGTCAACACACTCGTCACAGATATAAACACCGGATGGGCCTGCTATCAGCTTTCTCACCTGATCCTGTGTTTTATTGCAGAAAGAGCATCTAACTCTTCCCTCAGTGCTTTTTCCAGCCATCCTTTTTCTCCCTTTACTCATAATTCATTCAATAAAAAATTAATTTTCCTTATCCTCCGCAGCGTCGGCCCTGTCCGTAATCACCTTGTCAATCAGGCCGTACTGCATCGCCTCCTCAGCTGACTTCCAGTTGTCGCGCTCCGTGTCCGCCGCAATCACGTCATACGGCTGGCCGCAGTTCTCCGCCAGAATGCTGTTCAGCTTGTGCTTGGTGCGCAGAATGTGCTTTGCGGCAATCTCAATCTCCGTCGCCTGCCCCTGCGCCCCGCCAAGCGGCTGATGAATCATAATCTCCGCGTTGGGCAGCGCAAGCCGCTTGCCCTTCGTGCCGCCTGCGAGCAGAAACGCCCCCATGCTGGCTGCCATTCCGATACAGATGGTCGACACATCACACTTGATATAGCGCATCGTGTCATAGATCGCCATACCGGCCGTGACAGAACCGCCCGGACTGTTGATATAAAGCTGGATGTCCTTCTCCGGATCCTCAGCCTCCAAAAATAACAGCTGTGCCACCGTGAGACTCGCTGTCACCTCGTTTACTTCCTCGCCCAAAAATATAATGCGCTCCTTTAAAAGCCTCGAATAAATATCGTACGAACGCTCTCCGCGGCTTGTTTGTTCAATGACATATGGTACTAAACTCATGGGAACTACCTCCGATCCGCACACTAACTCTATCAATAATCGCTACTTATCGCATTGAGTATAACGCAATTTTTTAAATATAAGCGATTTTATTTCTCCACTGCATTCTCGATTGCAAAATCAAGTGCTTTCCGAACGCAGATATCCTCTCTGATCGACTTCTGCTCAAACTCGCCGATCATCTCTGTCAGCTTATCCTCCTCCATCTGGTAAGCCTCTGCCATCTTCTGAATCTCAGCTTTGTACTCTTCCTCGCTCGCCTCTATGTTCTCAGCCTTTGCCACTGCCTCAAGCACAAGCCTTGACTTGATCCGCTCCTCAGCCTGCGGCTTGAGCTGCTCTAAAAACGCCGCCCTGGTAAGGCCGGTGAACTGGAAATACTGATCGATCGAGATTCCCTGCATCTGGATTCTCTGTGCAAAATCATCTGCCATCTGGCGCTGCTGTGTCGCGAGCATCGCCTCCGGTATCTCCATCTGCGCGTCTGCGATGATCGCCTCAACCACGGCTTCTTCCTTTGCGGTCTTAGCGCTCTCTTCCTTCTTCTGTGTCAGGTTCTTCTTCACATCTTCCCGGTACTCTGCCAGAGTCTCAAACTCAGATACCTCGCTTGCAAACTCGTCGTCGAGCTCCGGAAGCTCCTTGGCCTTGATCTCCTTGATCGTGCACTTGAACACAGCCGCCTTTCCTGCGAGATCCTCCGCCTGATAATCCTCCGGGAACGTCACATTGACTTCCACTTCCTTATCGATCTCAGCGCCGATCAGCTGCTCCTCAAAGCCCGGAATAAACGTGCCAGAGCCGATCGTCAGAGAAAAGTTTTCGCCGGATCCGCCCTCGAAAGCCTCACCGTCCACAAACCCTTCAAAGTCGAGCACGGTCATATCGCCATCCTGAACAGCCCTGTCCTCGACAGAGATCGTTCTTGCATTGTTCTCGCGCTCCTGGTCGATCGCCGCGTCAATCTCCTCGTCGGTGACGTTCGTGTCCGCCTTCTCAACCTCGACACCTTTGTACTTTCCAAGTGTTACCTCCGGCTTCAGCGCAACCTCCGCCGTAAAGATAAAAGGTTTTCCAGCCTCCGCCTGAACGATATCAATCGTGGGCTGTGACACGATCTCCTCCGTGCACTCATCCACAGCCTTGGCATACGCGGTAGGAATGACAATGTTGGCAGCGTCCTCAAAAAAGATTTCCTTACCATACATCTGCTCGATCATCTTGCGCGGAACCTTACCCTTGCGGAATCCCGGGACGCTCAGCTTATTCTTATTTTTCTGGTAAGCCTTCTCAACTGCCTGCTCAAAATCCTCCGCTGTCGCTTCTATCGTAAGCTTAGCCATATTTCCTTCTAACTTTTCTACCTGTAAACTCATTTGTCTCATTTCCTCCTTGCATATCATGCAATCCTGTCTGTCATGAATATATTTTTATACTTTGATCGATTTCAGCATACAATCCGTACACTGCCCTTTGTAACAGTCCATTAAACAGTTACAGTCATTTTACAATTATAACATAGGCTTTCTAAAAATAAAAGATAATTTTTTAAAACTTAACAAAATAAACGCGAAAAAATGGGATGCGGTATCGCTGCCGCATCCCATTGTGTCCTTCAGCCTTGTCTTATTTGTTTAAAGACTCCTCGTAGCTCTTTACCATTCTACGAACCATCTCGCCGCCGATGCTTCCTGCCTCGCGGGAAGTGAGGTCGCCGTTGTAGCCCTCCTTCAGGTTAACACCAAGCTCAGATGCCACCTCAGTCTTGAAACGGTCCATTGCTGCCTTTGCCTCCGGAACTTCTACTCTGTTTGATCTACTCTGTGTTGACATAATTTTTTACCTCCGTTAATCAATTTTTGCTCTCTACACAAATCTATTTTCAAAGACAAGCTTTCTGTCGCTTATCTTAATCCTAGTATTAACGGAGTAAAAAGTTTTATGAATGGTATATTTTTACTGAACTGTCATTTTATATCATTCTAAATTTTGTCTGTTCCCTTGAAATTCCGATAGATGCGCATAAACACGCGGATGATATCCGGGTCAAAACTCTTCCCGGCATTCTCCTGCATGTATGCAAGCGTCTGTACGAGCGAAACCGGTTCTTTGTAACGCCTCTCGCCGATCATGGCGTCAAACACATCCACAACTTTCACAATGCGGGCCGCAAGCGGGATCTCACTGCCTTTTAATCCCTTGGGATAGCCGGAGCCATCCCAGCACTCGTGATGATACCACGCGATGTCGATCGCCATGTCAATAAAATCGTTTGTCGCCACCCCCTCGTAGATGTCCATCAGCGTCCTGGCGCCGAGTTCTGCGTGGGTGCACATGATCCTGCGCTCCTCCTCGTCAAGCGGCGCATTCTTGAGCAGAATGTGATCCGGTATCATGAGTTTGCCAATATCGTGCAGCCCTGCACTGGACTCGATCGTATCTATAAAATCGTCCGTTATATCATCCTCAAACATCGGCGAGAGCTGCATTCCCTCCGCGAGAATCCGGCTGTTGTACAGTATGTTTTTATAGTGGTTTCCCGTTGCGTGCTCCCTGCTCTCCACCAGTCTTGCAAGCGCGGTCATTACATTTTTCTGCTCGATTCTGAGTTTTTCCATCTGGCGCGCCACCACAAGGTTTAACTGCTTGTTATTTTCTTCCAGATCTCTCTGCATCGTGTAGATTTTCAGATGGGTGGAGATGCGCATCTCCACCTCCGTCTTCTCAAACGGCTTGGGGATATAGTCGACCGCGCCAAGCTCAAAACCCTTGCTGAGATCGGAAGCCGTGTCCATCGCAGAGATAAAGATAACCGGAATATCCTTTGTGTACGGATCATTTTTCAGCATGGAACAGAATGTAAATCCGTCTGTCTCAGGCATGGAAATATCTGACAGTATGATTCCCGGCAGCGTCTCGCTTTCCTCGATAATTTTCAGCGCTTCCTTCACACTCTGTGCCAGAAGTGCCTGATAGCCCATGTTTTTGATAATTTCCTCGAGAATGATCAGATTTACTTCAACATCATCCACCACAAGTATCTTGATATCATTATTTTTTTGTGATGCGCTTTGCATATTATATCTCAAACCCTTCTATTTCTAACATTAGCTGCTCTTTTACTTTCTGCGCGTAGTCCCTCGCCTTGTCGCAGTCAGATTTTCTGATCGCCATCTCCATGCGGAACGCGCTGCGCTGCAGATCTTTTGAACCGCCGCTTATCAGCTGTTTCAGCATCGTGGCAAAACTCTCCGCCTTCTGCCAGTTCTCCATATCCATACTGATATTGAGTTTCTCAAAATATTTTTTAAGTTCCCTGACGTTTATCTCGCTGCCCAGCTCATACATCAGATCCTGTTCGCCTGCAATCCTGGTGACATTGCTTGTGTACTTCCACTTCCGAATCGAAGGCTCCTGCTCTGCGCTCTCCTGCGTCTGTTCTGTTTTCAGCCTTATCGTGAACGAGAACGTCGATCCCTTTCCCTTCTCGCCCTCCGCCCAGACTTTGCCGTGCATCATGGTCACGAGTTCTTTCGTGATGGAAAGCCCAAGACCAGTGCCCCCAAACTTTCTGGTTATGGATGCATCCGCCTGCGAAAAGCTCTTGAACAGTTTATCCTTGTCCTCCGGCGACAGACCGATCCCCGTGTCCACCACCATAAAGAACAGTTCTATCTCATCATTGATCTTTGTGTTCAGGGAGATCTCCATGCCGACATATCCCTGCTCTGTGAATTTCACGGCATTTGACACCAGGTTATTCAAAATCTGCGTCAGCCGCAGCTCATCTCCGATCACCTTGTCCGGAATCTCCTGTGCGACGTTGAGCGTAAACCGAAGCCCTTTTCTCATCGTGAGCATGTTGAACATCTTTTCCATTTTAGATATGAAATCATAGAAAGAAAATGGTTTTTCATCAAGCTGGAACTTGCCTGCCTCGAGTTTTGAGAAATCAAGAATATTATTGATGATTCCCTCCATGGTCGAGCAGCAGTCAAGGATCATTTTCAGATAGTTGATCCGCTGGAAATCCTGCTCCTGTTCCATCATGATCTCCGCGTGGCCCTTGATTCCGTTCACCGGCGTCCGCAGCTCATGCGTGACGTTCGCCACAAAAGCGTCGCGCGCCTTCATGGACTCCTGCATCTGCATCGTGGTCTCCTCCACCTTTGCGATGCTCTCCTTATACCGGGTCATATCGACAGCCGTGCAGATGATAACCTCCTCACCGTTAAACACAGTTGATACCACGGTTATTTCCACCGGGAAACATGTTTTATTTTTCCGGTACAGCACTGTCTCGATCACATCTGTATTCCGAAATGCATCCGTCAGTTCAATGTGGTTGTCTGTCTTCGCAAACACGTTCTGTATCAGTTCTCCGACATACACGCCCGCAAGCTCATCCGCACTGTATCCTGTGAGCCCTAAAAGCCTGTCGTTGCAATAATTGATACATCCACTCGAATCGCACCTGATAATGCATTCCTGACTGTGATTCAATATGAAATAAAAAAATTCTTCCCGATTTTCCTGCATTTATTCTTCCTCTTCCTCTTCCTGCTTATCGACAAAGTCAAGTGAGTTGTCGCTCAGAAGTTTTACCGGATCAAGCAGGAGCTTGACATTGTCTCCAATCTTTCCAATGCCTCGAATAAATTTTGCCTGCGCGTTCGATTTTGACACATTTGGAGGCGGCAGGATATCCTTCTCCTCTATGGATACCACTTCTGAAATCGTCTCGACAATCAGTCCCACAACAACGCCCTGCACATCAATAATGATTATGCAGGTACGGTCGTTATACTCAAAAAGAGCCTTTCCAAAGCGATCCGCCACATCGATAACCGGGATAATTTTACCTCTGATATTGATTAGTCCCTTAATAAAATGCTCCACTTCCGGAATCGGCGCTATAGGCTGCATCTGTATGATCTCATTCACATAGTTAAGCTCTATGCCAAAGACATCGCTTCCTATACAGAATGTCATATATTTTCCCTGTCTGGTATCCTCCTGCTCCTCTCCCAGTTCCAGTCCGTCTAACTTCTCGTCCATGCCGGTTTTCCCCCTTTCAACTTATGATTGTCTTATGAAATCAGCCCAAGCTTATCGAGAATGTCTCTCAGCTTCTCCACGTCAATCGGCTTCGCGCAGTACACTGTACATCCAAGGTCAAATGCCATTTTGACATTTTTCTCCTCGTTGAGTGCAGTCGTCATGATGACCTTCGCCTGATCGCTTGGTGACACATTGTGTTCCCGCTCAATATTGCGTATATTTTTGAGTGCCTGATAGCCGTCCATGACGGGCATCATCACATCCAGGCAGACCAGATCGTACGGATCCTCCTCGTCGATTGCCATCATAAACGCGTCAATCGCCTCCATACCATCCACCGTCACATCACATTCGCCATACTCAGACAAAAATTTTAAGATTGCTTTCCTGCTGGCAAAATCGTCTTCTGCTATCAATATTCTCATAATTTTCCTCCTATACTTCCTTCTCACTGCCGTCTATCCAGCAAATAATATATTTTCTGTGAAATCTGTTCCAATGGCACCTGCCAGTTCACCGCGCCGATCTCGTACGCCACCTTGGGCATACCATATACAATACAGGTCTTTTCATCCTGTCCTATGGTGCGCGCACCCGCATTTTTCATGGCGAGCAGCCCCTTTGCACCATCGCTGCCCATGCCGGTCATCAGCACGCCGATCGCCTCTTTGCCAGCAACGCGCGCCACCGACTCAAACAGCGCGTCCACCGACGGACAATGGCCGGTCACCCTCGGTCCATATTTACATTCTACCTGATATCTGCCGTTAATCTTCACGATGCGCATCTGTTTGTCCCCTGGAGCTAAAAGGATCTGTCCTGGCCTGACCACGTCTCCCGACTCAGCCTCCTTCACCGCAACTTCCCCCTCGCCGTCCAGCCTCTGCGCATACATTTTCGTGTAGCCCTCCGGCATATGCTGTACCATCACAATCCCGGGAATATCCTTTTTGAGGCCCCTCACTACAGTGGCGATCGCCTCCGTGCCTCCGGTCGAAGCACCGATCGCGATAATGGATGTCGTCGCGGGATGGTTTGTGTTACTTCCTGATCTTGCGCTCTGCGCCGCTGCCTGCACGGGATGCCTCTGTGCCGCTGCCAGCCATTCGCCCCCAGCCGCCTTCTTGAGACGATTGCATATATTTTCATACTCAAGCACCTCAAAATTTTTCCCGCAGGCGACAAAGTCCTTCGCGCCTGCGCGGTAGGCTGCATCCTCACATTGCTGTTCCGCTATGACGAGCGTCGCGATACTTCTCTGCGGCATGAGCTTCTCTAAGAACGTAATCCCCGGCATCCGCGGCAGATCATGGCACAAGAGCATCACGTCGGGATCACACTCTATGATTTTATCCCTCGCACTGTATGCATTGTTCGCCTCAGACACCACATTCAGATCAGAGTCTGCGCCGAGTATTCCGCAGAGGTGTCTTCTCATTTCGAGATTTCCCACCACCAGCAACACCTTTAGTTTTTCCATACTTTTTTCCCTGCCTTACTTTGTGTAAATGGAAGGTCTGACATACCGAAACTGGGTATTATTCTGGCTCATTGACTCTGTGGAGCCTATAAAAAGATATCCCCCCGGAGCCATTTTTTCGTAGATGTTGTTCAGCAGACGCTCTTTTGTCGGCTCGTCGAAATAAATCATGACATTTCTGATAAATACTATGTGGAGCGGTTTTCTGAAAGGCAGTGGATTCATCAGGTTCAGCTGCCGGAACAGCACTTCGCGCTTAAGCTCCTCCTTGACCTGATATTCCTCCTGACTAATCTGCTTAAAAAACCGGCGCACATACTGCTGCGGCAGCTGTTCCACAGAATTCCTGGCATATACCCCCCGGACGGCTTTCTCAAGAACTTTTGTGTCGATGTCCGTCGCAAGCACCTTTGTATCCCATTCACCCTGCTCCAATCCCAAAAAGTCCTTGCAGAGCATCGCAAGCGTGTACGGCTCCTCCCCGGTCGACGAGGCGGCACACCAGATATGCCAGTCTCTTGCACTCTCCGTGCGCCGCTTCAGCTCAGGAAAAACCTCCTGCTTCAGAAACAGAAACTGCTCATATTCCCTCCAAAAATATGTATGGTTTGTTGTTAGGGCGTTCATCAGATCTTCCGCCTCAGGTCCTGTCGGAAACTTTTCCACACGATCCATAAACTCACTGTAGGAACTGTATCCCTTTCGCTGCATATAACTATCAAGCCTTCCCTGAACCAAAACCCTTTTTTCATTTAAGTTTATGCCGGCCTTATTCTTTATGTAGGCCGCCACTCTTTGAAATTCTTGTTCTGTTATCATTTGAGAAACCTTCTATCTGCTTGATGATTTATGCGGGCAGGGAAATCCTCCACCCGCATTCTATTTCTGATTATAACATTGGAATGGCATATTGTCAAAATTTTTGTTCTGTCACCGGGTGCACGACGCTCTCACCAAGCCCGTTGGCCGTCTCCCGATCCAGCAGTGCTGCCACAATCTCGAGCGCAAAGTCAATCGCCGTCCCCACGCCGCGGCTTGTTATGATCGTCCCGGACTTCACGACAGATCTGTCACAGCACGCGTCCGCGCCATTTTGAAGCAGTTCGTCCTCCATCCCCGGATAGATACATGCCTGCTTCCCCCGCAGAAGCCCCATGCGTGCAAAAACGCCCGGCGCCGCGCAGATTGCCGCAATATGCCCGCCGCTCCCGTAAAATGACCGGATCGCTTCCGTCAGCTGTGCGCATGCCTCAAGATTTTTGGTTCCCGGCATCCCGCCTGGAAGAATCAGGATATCAAACGACCCGCAGTCTAAGTCGTCGATCCCCGCGTTCATCTCCACTGTGATCTGATGACTGCCTGTCACCGTTCTGCTGTTGTCCGTCGAGACACAGACTGTCTCAATCCCCGCGCGCCTGAGCAAATCCACTGTGGTGAGCGCCTCCACCTCCTCAAATCCAGTCGCAAAAAATACTGCTGCCCTCTTCATAATTGTATTGTTCCTTTCTCCATTTCATTTCGTTCAATGACCATTCTGGCAATACCAACATTCTACCACACTATATGAAATTAGAAAAGATCTATCTAACTAAATATAACCCGCACGAACTACCCTCATGTTTCGCGTGGGTTATACTGGTTCTTCCCGGCGCTGTCCTGGCACAAAAACGACGCGCGCCTGACGGCATCTGAACCGTATTTTTCCCGGATGCTGTCCATCGCCCTGTCGAGCTTCTCGAACTTCTCATAGCTGCCGTCGTCGAGGAGTGAGAGCTGTCTGCCATCACTGGCCTGCCGGATGCGGCTGGTCTGAATCCCAAGCAGCCTGACGGGCCTGCCGTCCCACAATTCCTCGAACAGTCTGCACGCCGTGGCGTAGATTTCGTTGGTTATGTTCGTCGCGTGCAGTAGTTCGCACTGGTGTGACACACGCGACAGATCGCTGTACCGGATGTTGACAGCCACAACCTCCGCTTTCGCCTCGTCACTGCGCAGACGCCGCCCCACAGTATCCGCCAGCGACATCAGCACCATGTTCGCGGAGGACTCGTCCGTCACGTCAAAGGCGATCGTCGTGGCATTTCCGTAGCTTTTGTTGTCAGCCGGCTCGGGCTCTATGATGGATGCGCCCTCCCCGTTTGCAAATTTCCACACTGCCTCGCCCTGCTTTTTCAGCGCCCCGCGCAGAATCTGCGGGTCCGTGTTGGCGAGTTCTCCGATGGTATGTATCCCCAGTGTGTGCAGCGTCCGCTCTGTCGATCTCCCCACCAGAAACAAATCCCTCACAGGAAGCTGCCACATCTTATCCGGAATCTCGTGTGGAAAAAGTGTGTGCACCAGATTTGGCTTCCGAAAATCGCTCGCCATCTTTGCGAGCAGCTTGTTTGTGGAGATCCCCACATTTACCGTAAACCCCAGCTCCCGGCAGATCGTGTCCTTGATCCGCGCAGCCGCCTCCACGGGCGGGCCAAAAAGCTTCTCCGTCCCGGTCATATCGACAAAGCACTCGTCGATGCTGCACTGTTCGACAGCGTCTGAGTACCGCTCAAGAATGGCTATAAATGCCCTGGAATACTCCCGGTATATCCCGTGCCTGGCCGGCACCAGCACCAGATTCGGGCACTTTTTGAGCGCGTCCGTGATCGGCTCCCCCGTCTGCACCTTATACTTTTTGGCGGGAATGGACTTCGCCAGTATGATTCCGCGGCGTTTGGAGCGATCTCCTCCCACCGCAGACGGAATCTCCCGCAAATCCACCGCAGACCCCGGAAACTGCTCTGGGTGCTTTAAGCGCTCCACCGCCTCCCAGGACAGAAACGCACTGTTGACATCAATGTGAAAAATCAGTTTTTCCGCCGGCATGACACGCTCCTCCTTTGTCTATAGTTCCATCTGATCCAGCACCGGCTTCACCCGGTACGCCACCATCCCAATCAGGCCGCCCGTGACAAGTCCCGCTGTGATCAGCGCGGGAAAATAGAACGCTACTTTCAGGTTCTGCACCACCAGCACTGCCACCGTCAGCTGTCCGAGATTGTGGCTGACACCGCCGGCAATGCTGACACCCACTATCGAAAATCCCTTTGTTTTCCGCATCAGCCCCATCACAAGAAGGCTCAGCATCCCGCCTGCAAGGCTGTAGAGCATCATGGACAGGCTGCCGAACAGAAACGAGGTGAGCGCGATCCGCATCACCTGTATCGCGGCCGCCTGATAAACCGGCAGTAGATACAGCGCCAGCACAATCACGAGATTGGCCAGCCCGAGCTTTATCCCGGGTATGCCAAAGCCAAACGGTATCAGTGCCTCCACATACCCAAATATCATCGCCAGCGCCGTCAGCATGGCACAGTGCGCCGCTCTTCTCGCCGTCATACCACATCCCACCTTTTCCCGCTTTCTCCCGTGCCTGCAAAAATGGAGGCTACGGCACGACCACATCCAGCTTACGCGCCTTTGCGTCTCCTGTCACTTCCGCCACAAGCCTGTGCGGCAGACAGACAATCGTCTCGCCGTCCCTCGCGATCGGCCGGTAATCCATACAGTACCCGTCCGGGCAGTCCGCCTCCGCCATGTATGCACAGCCTTCCGCAATCACGAGCGTGTTGTGCCCCCGCGCCCCGTCGACTACAATCTCACACTCCTGCGTCAGACAATACACCCCATAAAGTTTCCCGTCGACGGTGATCCGCACGGACGCCCCTGCGCCCCTGTGCGCAGACGCCGCCAGCAGGGCCGACACTGCCGCAGCCGCAAGAAGCACGGCAATCAGAATCAAATCTTTTTTTCGAAACATGCGTCTCTCCATCTGTATCAATATTTCATCCGAATGTTTGTTTTGCGAACATCTATTCTTATCATACCTTATTTTGCTGACCCTGTCAACCGAAAGATACGTTTTGTTCTGTCATTTTTATTTACAGCACCTCCGGAACCAGATATACTAAAGCTTGTCTTAACCAGATGTGCGCCGCGGGCGCGCTCTAATCCGATTGCATTAAAGGAGTAATCTTCAAAATGAAAACAAAAGCAAAAACATACGACATGGATCTCTGCGAGGGCTCTCTGTGGAAAAAGATACTGTTTTTCAGCGTCCCGCTGATGTTCTCCAACGTACTGCAGGTCGTGTTCAACATGTCAGACGTCGCCGTCGTCGGAAAGTTTGCCGGGCCTGTCGCCCTTGGCGCCGTGGGCTCCACCAGCATCCTCGTCACCCTGTTCACGGGGATTCTTCTGGGATTGTCCAGCGGTGTGAACGCGCTCACCGCGCTCTACATCGGCTCTAAGAACGAGGAAAACGTGCGGGAGACAGTCCATACCGCCGCAATCCTATGCCTCATAACGGGTGTGCTGATCACCCTTCTGGGCATTGCTTTTTCGCGGCCCATTCTGACTGCCATGCACACAAAGGACGAGCTGATCGAGGATGCGCTTGTCTATCTGAGAATCTATCTGCTGGGAATGCCGGCCCTCGGAATTTTCAACTTTGGAAACTCTGTTCTGAGCGCCGCCGGCGACACCAAAAGGCCGCTGTACTACCTGAGCCTTGCGGGCGTGCTGAATGTGCTGATGAACCTTGTCTTTGTCATTGTGTTTCACATGGGCGTCGCGGGTGTGGCGACTGCCAGTATCCTGGCTCAGTATTTTTCCGCGGTGATGATACTGGTGCTTCTGCTGCGCTCGAAAGAATGTTTTGGCCTGCAACTGCGCTCTCTGCGCATCTCGCCCGACAAGCTCCAGCGTATCATCCGCATCGGCATCCCCTCCGCTTTCCAGTACGCCATCTTTGCCCTCGCAAACCTGTTTGTGCAGACAGGCGTCAACTCTTTTGACCATGTCATGGTGGAGGGAAACTCTGCTGCCAGCAACGCGGACCCGCTCGTGTACGATATGATGGCGGCTTTCTACACCGCCTGCTCCAGCTTTATCGCACAAAACTATGGCGCGCAGAAGAGAGACCGCATCAAAAAAAGCTATCTCATCTGTATGCTCTACTCGTTTCTTGTGGGGCTTTTTCTGGGTGTGGGCATCTACCTGCTGCGGTATTCGTTTCTGTCGCTTTTCACAAATGATACCGCCGTGGTCAACGCCGGCATCAAGCGTCTGTCGGTCATGGCGCTGTCCTACTCCGTGTCCGCGTTCATGGACAATACGATTGCGGCGTCGCGGGGGCTGGGCAGGACGATCCTTCCTACCATCATGGTCATCCTCGGCTCCTGCGTTTTCCGCATCGCCTGGATCTACACGGTGTTTGCCTTCTTTGGAACGATTGAGTCGCTGTATCTGCTGTATGTATTCTCATGGCTCATCACAGCAGTTGCCGAAATCATCTATTTTGTGCGGGTGTTCCGAACCATCAAAAAATGACATGCTCTGCCATGTCATTTTTTGATCCTTTTAATAACAGAGAATCTCGTATCCGTCCTCCGTAATGAGAATCTGTATCTCCCACTGCGCGGAGGGAAGCCCGTCCTCCGTGTAGACAGTCCAGCCGTCGTCATCCGATATATAGATGTCCTCTTTTCCCATGTTGATCATGGGCTCGATTGTGAATACCATACCTGGAACCATCAGCATTCCAGTGTCCTTCGGGCACACATAGCTCACCCAGGGATCCTCGTGAAACTCCAGCCCGACACCATGTCCGCCGATTTCACGGACAACGCTGTAGCCATTCTGCATGGCAAACTCGTGGATCGCCGCCCCCATGTCCCCGATTTTTCTCCACGGCTGTATATAC
>CAMWOK010000028.1 GCA_947175845.1 uncultured Lachnospiraceae bacterium
TTGAATTACTCAGCATTCCTATAAATGATTAGCATTATGGAATGCTGAGTATAATACCAATAATTCATCCTTGTTTTTGCTTAATATGATTCCAATAGGCGGATTATCATCCGGCATATTTTCTTCTATTGCGAAATACCCCATATACATATTCATTTGACCAATATCTTCATGTTGGACAGAATTTTTCTTTAAGTCTATCAGAACGAAACACTTCAAAATTCTGTGATAAAATACCAAATCTACATGGTAATGTACATTATTGATCGTTAAAGGATATTGCCGTTTAACAAATGTAAATCCTTTGCCCAATTCCAGCAAAAACTTTTGTAAATTGTCTATAATTTTTTGTTCCAAATCATTTTCACTATATTTCTCCTGTTCTGGAATATTTAAAAATTCCAGTGTATATGTGCTCTTTACAATGTCTTCAGGTTCTTGATATTCAATACCATTTTGGGCTAATTTTAAAATTCCTTCCTTATCCCTGCTGGAAGCTAATCTCAAAAACAATGCTGAATCCATTTGTCTTCGCAATGTTCTGACATTCCAGTTTTCCACAATACATTCTTTCTCATAAAAACTGCGCTCTAATTCATCGTCAATTTTTATTAATTCGCATATATGCGACCATGATAATTTGTCAGACACTGTCTGACAATCTGGATATTTTAAATAAAACTTTCTCATATTATTTAAATTTGGTCGACTATAACCTTTTCCTAAACGCAAAGTCAACTCTTTTGATATTGTAGAAAGCAAATTTTTACCGTATTTCGCTTTTGCATTGCCATCTTGCTCAAATTCAACAATATATTTTCCAATACCCCAATATGTTACCGTCATTACTTTATTGATTGATGTCGCTAATTCAGATTTTGATGCATTTACCAATGTTTCGATGTCTAAAATCATTTTTTCAAAATCCGAACTTTTTATTAATTCTTCCACTGCATTTCCCTTCTGAATTTGTCAGACACTGTCTGACAAATCAAACAATATTTTCATTCATGCCATCCGTTATTGATTTTATTGTACATTCAGCAGACGCATACCATCTGTCCCGCGCATTTTCAATCATTTTGCAGAACATCGTAACCGTCTTTTTCTTCCAAAGTCTGCAAATCTGGGCACAAGAATTGAATCGTTGCTTCTTTATTATTATACTTACTGCTTTTTGCGCAATTGCAAAATTGGTATCACTTTTTCTTCCACTTTTAACGTATCCTGACGTAGATGAAGAAGCTCCTCTATATCATTTGAATATAAAGTCACTCCATTTCTTTTTAATAATTCCAATATTTGTTTTGCTGTAAGCACTTTCTGTTCTATTAATAAATCAACTGCTCCCTGAAAAATGCTCTCATTTAAAATGTATGGCATATCATCCGGTTCCTTCTGCCTCCACCCATTTTTTGAAACCTGCCGCATCAGATACTGGTACTGGTTATCTGATATGATTCTCAACTGATGCGTTCTGTAAATCATTGCCTGAATGGACACTTTCCATTTCTTCTTTAAAAACTGATAATACTTTAAATCCGTAGGATATGCAGATATATCCTTTCCAAAACTGCTGCCCGGCAACAAAAAGGCGCCTGCAAACATGTTCGCCTGACGTTCTCTTGCCTTAAACTCTTCTTTTGTAATTGCTTCAAGGTCTTCACTCCAAGGATGCAGCAGAATATGTCCCAACTCATGAGCCATATCAAATCTTATTCTTCCCTCTGGTCTACTTCCCAATGCCACAGCAATAAAATAAATGTCATTTCCAGCTACTATAGTTCTTTGACTAAACGCATCTATTTTATTTTCATTTGTATCAAACCCCGTTACTATAATTCCATTCTTTTCCAACAAATATTGTAAATCTTTTATCGGTTCTGTTCCGATATTCCAATATTCCCTTACTTGAACCACAATATTTTCGATCTCTTGAACCGCCGATTCACTTTCACATTCAAATACATCATCATATCCTTCAAAATCAACACTGGGCAAGTCCATTTCAGGAAATGAAATATACTCAAGCAATATCTCGTATATTTTCGCCACATACTCTAGTTTAATGCTTTGTGCCGTTCTGTCTTTTTTCGTAGCGCTGGCTAAAGAGCGAAAATATGTTGTCTCTGTCTTAGCAGAATAGCTGTCTTTTTGAAAAAAATAGTCATAGGGAAAAGCAAGTTTCGATGCTATAATTTTTACTTTCATATGATCCGGCTTGTTGTTATCATTTTCATATAATGAAAGAGACTGTTTACTAATCTCCGTTCTTTTTGCCAATTCAGTCAGCGTCAATCCTCTGAACATTCTTGCACTTCTTAATCTCTCACCATAAAACTGTTTCTCTACCATTATCAAAATCTCCTGAATTTATTTTTCAGTTCCTTTTTCAATCTCTCGAAGTTTGGGTTTTACCCCACTTCTAAGAGCTACCAGACTCTTCTTGCTATGACTATTGTCTGCTTTTGACTCCGTCTTAGGATCTGTATTCGTAAGCTGCGCAAAATCTGGTCTAATATACTGCATAAGAGACTCTTCATCTACAATATTGAAATCTTTATCAAGGAATTTTAATGTAATACTCTTTATTTCCCCATGATTTGCTATATATGAAACAATATAATGCCTATAGTCCTCTTCCCGGTCAATCAAACCTTGACTTATTTTTTCAAAATCCTGTTCTAAAACATCTGTATCAAAAATAGTAATTCCAAAATCCTGCAATGTCATCTGTCTCTCTTTAGCGATGCAGTCTTTATTTTCAGCATATAATATAGATTGCAAATAATGCGGATTGATACGATTCTTCTTTCTGGGAACAGTTGCTAACGTTCCTTCTGTCACAATGGAGTATGTGATATGGTCCGTCCGATCAATAATAATTCTTCCTGACCATCCATACCGCCGAAACGGAATAAGATCAATATTATCTTTTACAATATGGTGTCTTAAATTGGTATTGATATCATCCCCTCTAAGAAGTATCATTGCATTGTTAGTTTCCTTTTGATTTTCTCTCAAATATTGTTGTTGATCCTCCCCTATTGCTTTTTCTATAGAATATACAATTTTTCTAAGTAAAGTATCATTTATAAAAATTTTAGTATTTCGTGATTCGTCCAAATCTGTCACCTCCATTTTACTATATGTTCTTAATTTTTACATAATCAAACTATTTTGTCAAGTATATTTCAGTTCTTTTCAAAGTTAGTTAAAAATAGATGATTCTATGAAGCTTTTGGATCCAGCTTTGGATTATATCAGTCATAAAATAATCGGAGACACCATCTTTATCAGGATGGCTGTCCAATAAAGAAGAGGCCATGTGCCCGATATCGACACTCACAGGAGCATAGACCTGCTCCCTTCAAGGGAGGTTGATAACGTGGCAGAATGGCTGTCCTGTTTTCCGAAAGTTGGAGCAGGACTGGAAAAGTAAGACCATAATATTGTGCGACGTCACATACAGGGCGATGGTGATTTAAACCAACAGGATGCACCCTGCCGTTACCTCCAACAAAATTGATACCGCTTCATATGGCGGCCGCCAAATCGTTCCTGTGTAGTGCATAAACACATCTCTTTTTTGGTCCCTTTTACCTTTTGTGTTGATGGTTTATACCTTCATCAATTTCACTAACGTCGTTGCAATGGACACTTTGCTATGTTAAGATAAAATTGATAAATTAGAAGTTGGTGATATATCATGACAGGAATATATTTTAGCGGCACAGGGAACACAAAGTTTTGTGTTGACAAATTCTTGAAAGAATATGATTGCAGTAAAAATTCATTTTCTATTGAAGATGGTGAAGCTTTGGAGAGAATAATAAATGACGATGAAATCGTAATGGGTTATCCAGTACAATATAGCAATATTCCTAAAATACTGCGGGATTATATTGTTAATAATCGGTATATCTGGAAAGGAAAAAATATCTTTATAATTGCTACAATGGGGCTTTTCAGCGGTGATGGCGCAGGGATATTGGCACGGCTGTTAAAGAATTACGGCGCTGTTATAGTGGGTGGATTGCATTTGAAAATGCCAGATAGTATTTGTGATGAGAGCGCATTAAAACGAAGTTTTGAACATAATAAAAGAATTGTACTAAAAACAACGGAAAAAATATGTAAATGCGTGCGCAATATAAAGAATGGGAAACCACCGCAGGAGGGATTAGGAGCCGTATATCATTTAGCGGGACTGTTTGGGCAAAGACTGTACTTTTTGGGGAAGACTCAAAAATATACGAATAGATTGAAAATCAATTCACGCAAATATATTGGTTGTGGTTTGTGTGAAAGGTTATGTCCTATGGGTAACATTGCAGTGAAAAATGGAATTGCTGTTTCAAGTGATAAATGTACAATGTGTTATCGCTGTATTAACAAATGTCCGGAGCAGGCAATCACACTGCTGGGAAAAAGAGTCATTGAACAAAATGATGTGAGTAGATATTTATGAAGTGGGATTTGTGGGCAGTTATCCATAGAAGATAACCGCCCGTTTCAGCATTCTGACGAACATTTCAATAACAGGATTTTACTTTCACGGTAGCTGCCCTAAATACCGGGAAATGGCACTGTATAAGCTGCCATTCCCCAAATTAGAAGTTAGTCGTTCAGATTCTTTAGACCTCTTTATATAACAGCCAAAAGCAAGAACACGATCGCGGCTGCATCGTTTCGTCTCTGTCACAGGGATCCTCTGCACACTCCTTTACCCTGATTGTAAAACCAAGCCGTTTATATAAACGAATATTCGCCATATCTGTGGTGTCAACACCGATAGATATCCTCTGATATCCCAAATCTTTTATGTGCTCAATCACATGGCAGATCAACTTTGTACCCAAGCCCTGACCGCGGAAATCTGTTCTAATTCTAAATGCACAAAGATATGCAGTTCTTTTGCCATCTGCAAAATCTTTGTCCTCAAGGTCATAGAAAACATACAACTCTCCAACCAGTTCCCCTCCATAGTCGAGCGTCCAAAATTCGGCGTTCCCTCTTTTTATGTTATCGCAAAAGAATTTCGCATTGGAAGAAGCAGTATGAATACTCTGATATCCCCACAATTCCAACAGCTCATGCTCTGCTGCTGTTCTAATCTTCATAGATTTCATCCTCCAAACAAAAGTTTTCCATGACAGAAAGCCGTCAAGCCTTTCTCCTTTAAACAGTTTCGACGCAATATTCATTATGGTCTTGTAATGATATCTAAAACCTCCGCTTGCTCCCCTTTCTAAAATAAAGGGCTGGACCAGTCCTTTATTCCGGATCAAACAGTACAAGTGCCGTACTAATTCACCACCAGCAGATAAATCATGGTCAGCCCCAATCCCACGCAGAACATAAAGAGTCCAAATGACAGACTGCGCTCGATAATATGAAAATTTTCGAAGATATCCGTGCTCTTCAAGGCGAGTTTGTGCGCATAGTTTTTCGGCGCATAGCCCTCCTTGCGCATCACCGCATAGTACAGCAGGCGCACGCGCTCCATGCTGCACCCGATACTGTGCGTCGCCCAGTTTCCCTCCGGCAGCTCATACGGCAGCGCGCGGTCCCGGTAGATTGTCCTTCGCAGGATGACCACCGCCGTGTCCACCATGCTGTCCAGTATCCGCGCGGCAATTCCCAGAACAAACGGCACGGCAGTGTACAGCACGGCGCGGTACACATACTTTTCCGGGTTGAGCCACGCCGGAAAAAGCTCCCGGTATCCCTTGTCATGCCTGTTCGAGAACAGCCTTCCCTGCATCCAGAACCGCACCACCAGCAGATAGATAACCGCGCCCGCCGCGATGGATATCAGGGCGCCCGACAGATTTTTCAGGGAATAGTAGTGCATGTTGTCCTGATGGTGCGCAAGAAGCTCACTCAGCCCAAACTGTACCAGCCCGTACTCCGCCAGCGGCTTTGCGACCAGATCGGGCAGCACGCCAATCAGCGGGATCGGCAGCGCGCAGGCGCCAATCGCAATCTTTGTCGGCAGCGAGGCGTAACTGTGCTTTGCCTCATACGCCTCCTGCACCTTCTTGTCGCTGTTTTTTCCGACGAACAGAACCACAAAAAGCTTCGTCATATAGGCGACTGTCAGCCCGCCTGAGAACAGAAACAGCGCCTCGACTGCACGCATCATCACCGGCGTCGCCGCCATCACTGCGCCGTGCGCGGCGGCAGTCTCGAGCAGTCCGGCATACTCCGCGATGCTCTCGTGCAGCAAGGTCTTGCTCACATAGCCGTTCAGGAGCGGAATGCCGCCCACGCCTGCCGCCGCAAGCACGAACACTGCCAGCAGAAACGGTTTTCTGCGCCCAAAACCGCGCACCTGGTTCAGGTCATAGCTCCCCACATGCGCAAAGATCACGCCCGCCGCCATGAACAGCACCAGCTTCACCAGCGCGTGGTTGAGCATGTGCAGAAACGTCCCGTTGACCGCCATGCCAAACACCGTCACGATCTCCGCCACCTGTTCGCTCTGTGCGTGCCCCGCATTTGCCGAAGCCATAAGAAACTCCGCCAGAAGCGACTGCATCCCCACGCCGGTCAGCACAAATCCAATCTGCGACATGGACGAGTACGCGAGCGTCGTCTTGAGGCTGCCGCTCAGCACGCCCCGAATGCCGCCCGCCGCCATCGTGACCACGCCGACAATCAGCAGAAACGCGCCCCATCCGCCCTGCGTCGGCAGCACGTCCAGCGTCAGCAGCAGGATGCCGAACACGCCCGTCTTGCTCAGCACCGCGGACAGCAGCGCTGTCGCGGGCGCAGGCGCCTCCGTGTACGAGTCGGGCAGCCACACATGCACCGGAAACGCGCCAGCCTTCGCGCCGAACCCGACGAACATGCACCCCGCCGCCGCAAAGAGCCAGCCCATGCCGGCGCCGCGCTCCATCAGCGCCACAGCCTGCCCGTACATCGCGTCAAAGTAGAGCGTCCCAAGCCGGTCGTACACGATAAACAGCCCCATCAGAATTGACATGCCGCCCGCAACCGCAATCCCGAGATACGTGCCTGCCGCGTGCAGCGCCTCCCGCGTCTGCCTGTGCGCCACCCACAGAAACGACGTGAAAGACATCATCTCAAAGAAAAAGAACAGCGTGAACAGATCGGCCGCATAGAAAATTCCCATCGTCGCCCCGAGCGTCAGCAGGTTAAAGATATCATATCTTATGACATTTGTGTCATTTTTCATGTACCCGCACGAAAACAGGGCAGTCACAAGCCACGCAAACGCCGTCACCACGCCGAACACACCGCGAAAGCCCGTGTACATAAAATGCAGTCCGAGACCGCCCACACAGGGAATGCTGCTGATGCCAAACTGCACGCCGGACAGGTCGCAGAGCGTCAGCCCCAGCGCCACGGCCAACTCCACCGCGCACGCAAAGACCATGATTGCCGCAAAGCCTTTTCTGTCCTTAGCCCGGGATCGCGCCATTATCCACACCGCGGCGCTCATCACAAAAGGAAAGAGCACAGCCCAAAATGCACCTATCAAATCTCATCTCCCCCTCTCTAAATCGATCCCAATGCGACCCGCATGAAGAACTGCACCAGCGGCGCACTGTACACGCCGAGCACGGCCATGCCCGCCACAAACAGCGCAAGCGGCAGAAGCATTCGCCAGTCCGGATCCCGGATATCGTCACGCAGCGTTCCATAATCAAACGCATTTCCCGGAAAATAGGCCCTAATCACAATGCTGAGCATGTAGACAGCCGTCAGAAGCGCCGAGATGAGCAGGCCGCCCACCCCCGCCACCGCAAGCATACTGCCGCTTGCGAAGGCCGCCTTTGCAAGATACCACTTGGACACGAACCCGCACAGCCCCGGAACGCCCATCAGCGCGAGCGCAGAGACCGTAAAAACCGCAAAAACCTTCGGCATCTTCTTCGCCATGCCGTCGAGCTCGTGGACATAGACAGCGTGCGCCTGCGTGATCATTGCCCCCGCGCAGAAGAAAGAACAGATTTTCATCACGCCGTGAAACACCATATGGCACAGCGCACCGACCAGTCCCAGCGGCGTCATAATCAGGACGCCGAACAGAATGTACGACAGGTTGGAGATCGTCGAGAACGCAAGCCTGCGCTTGATATGCGTCTCCCGCACCGCCATGCTGCACCCGTACACGATCGTGAAAATCACCATGCCCATCAGCAAATACTGCGCCCAGGTTCCGCGCAGAAACTCTATGCCAAACCCGTAATATGTCAGGCGCATGATCGCAAACGCCCCGGACTTCACGACCGCCACCGCATGCAAAAGCGCAGTGACCGGCGTCGGCGCCACGCCCGCCTGCGGAAGCCACGCGTTGAACGGGCAGACCGCCGCCTTGACGCCAAACCCGAGAAACGCCATCACATAGACGAACAAAAGCAGGTTCTTCCTGCCCTCTGCCTGCGCCAGATTCAGCACACCGCCGTAGAGAAACGCGAGGCTGTCCCCGTACACCACCAGGAAAATAAGCCCGATGAACGAGAACGCCGCACCGCCGAGCGAATAGTAGAAATACTTGCGGCTTGCAAGCACCGCCTCACGCGTCAGCGTGTGCATCACGAGCGGGACCGTGACCAGCGTCAGAAGCTCGTAGAAACAGTACATGGTCAGCAGATTGCCCGACATGGCAACGCCGAGCGTCACGCCGTAAGTCGCCGTGTAGAACAGATAAAAAATATTCTCGTGGACACGCCCGTTGTGCTCGTGCTCCATATACGGAAACGCGTACAGCGTCGCGAGCGGCCAGAGCGTCGCCACCAGCCCCGCAAACACCATGCCCATCCCGTCAAGCTTCAGCGAGAAATCGAGCTTTGCACCCGCAAAATTGATCACCCGGATAAGGCCGGTCGGCCCCTGCGCCAGCAGCACATACGTCAGTAGCGTGTTGATGCACACGTACGCGAAGATGTAGCACTCCTTCTGGCGCTTATCCTTAAATTTTATAAGCTGTAACAGCATACCGCCCGCAAAAGGAAGCAGTATCACCGTCAGCATCAGACCAAAAATCATGATAATCTACCCCTTTCCCTAAAATAATCCGGCGGCGATGCCGTCAATCAGATGAATCAGCGGCGCAGGATACACGCCGAGCACCAGCGTTGCGCCAGCCAGTATCACAACCGGCACAAGCATCAGCGGTTTAGGCTCCCTGTAATCATTGCGCATCACGTCATAATCCGGCGCCATCAGAAATCCGCGGACGCTGAGCGGAAGCAGATACCCTGCCGTCAGAAGCGCTGAGATCAGAAGCGCCGCGGGGCCGACCCAGGAAAGTCCGGCAAGGCCGCTCTCAAGACACCCCGCCGCAAGATACCACTTGCTGACAAGTCCGCTCGTGGGCGGAATGCCGATCAGTCCCAGCGACACGACAGTGTAGCTCCAAAACAGGATGGGCATCCGCCTGCCAAGGCCCATATACTCATGCACTTTCGTCTTTCCGGTCGCAAATATCACAGCCCCCGCCGCAAGGAACAGCCCGCTCTTGATGAACGCGTGGAACACCACATGCAGCATACTGCCTGTGAACGCCGTCGCGTTCAGCATCGAGAGCCCGAGCAGGATATAGGACAAATTGGACACCGTGGAGTAGGCGAGCCGTTTTTTCAGCACCTTTTCCTTAAAGGCAAGGGACGATCCCATCAGAAGCGTCAGTACCGCGAGCACAGCCCACGTCGTCTGCACCCACGTGCCGCGCAGAAAATCCGCGCCCACACAGTAGTACACCGCACGGATGACCGCGAGCACGCCGCCCTTCACGATAATGCCCGAAAGAAATGCGGACGCGGGCGCAGGCGCAACGGGGTGCGCGGTCGGAAGCCACGCGTGAAACGGAAAACAGCCCGCCTTCACGCCAAATCCCACAATCATCAAAAAGACCGCCGCAAGGCACAGCCCCATACTGCCAGACTGCGCGACCGCCTCCGCGTCCAGCCATCCCCCCGGCACAAAGTACATGGTATGCACAGCCCCGGACATCTCATAGACCGGCGCATACCGATACAGAACATAAATCCCAAACAGTGCCATGTACGCGCCGCAAAACGAGTAAAACAGATACTTGAGCGCCGCCATCACAGCCTCCCTCGAGCCGGAGTGGATGACCAGCGGCATGGACGCGAGCGTCATCAGCTCATAAAACAGATACATAGTGACCAGATTTCCCGCAAAGCACAGCCCCATCAGCACGCCGAACGTGATCAGGTAAAAACCGTAATACCGCTTCTCATTCTGCTCGTGGGACATGTAGACAAATGAAAAAAAGCCGGCCAGCAGAAACACCACAACGACAATGCCGGCAAAAATCCGCCCGAGACTGTCCACCGCAAAGAATACCGGCAGTTCATCCACCAGCACGAACAGTTCCAGCGCGCCGCCGGCCCTGCCGCTGACCACACAGGCTGCGGGGAGCGCGCTTGCGACAAATGACACACCTGTCACGCTCAGCAGCCGCTTCCTGTCCCCGAGCGCCCCGTCCGGCAGAAAGAGCAGGATGATCCCCGCCGCAATGGGCAGGATGATTGCGATTAAAATCATGTAATTCATATACAAATCCTCCATTCCCATTCTAACCAAACATGGCGAGACCGTCCGTGATCCAGTCGACTATCGGCTGGGAACAGCATCCAAGTATCACATTCAGTATAATCATGCCAAGCAGCGCCAGATTGTACAGCGGATGTTCCCGCATACTGATCACAGCCGCCGCCCCGGCCTCTGTATTCTTTACATCCCTGCCCGCAGGCGTGTAGATGCGAATCACCGTCTTCATGAAATAAATGGCGTTGAGCACCGTGCTGACCGCCAGACAAATCAGCGTCGGCAGCATCTTTGCCAGCGAGTTCTGCACCGCCGCCTCCGCGAACTGCACCTTGCTGATAAACCCGGAAAACAGCGGAATCCCGACCATGGAGCACGCGCCGATCGTGAACGCGACCCCCGCCGCCGGACTGCGGTAACCGCTTCCCGTCAGATCGGAGAATTTCTTGCTGTCCCCCGACGCGTCCGTGAGCCCCACGCCCGCGATAAACAGCAGCGACTTCGTGGACGCGTGCGACAGAATGTGGAAGATACTCGCCACCATGCCGGTCGTCGTCCCAAGACCAAGCCCCATGTAGATATATCCAATCTGCGCCACCGACGAGAAGGCGATCATGCGCCGGATATCGTTCTCCATGATCGCGTTCACCGACCCCATAATCATTCCGAGCAGGCCGAACACAAACAGAATATTGACAATCCTTGAGTCGACGATAATATCAAATCCGACCACGCGGAAAAAGATCTTGATCAGCAGGAAAATGTACCCTTTTGACACCAGACTCGACAGGATCGCCGCACTCGACGCCGTCGAGTAGCCATATGCATCCGGGAGCCACGTGTGAAACGGATAGAGCGCGCTCTTGATGGCGAGGCCGACCACCACCATCCCGATCGAGGCGATGAGCGGAATATTGTAGGTCCCCTGCGCGTAGACATACGCGACGCTCTCCTTGATATTGCTCATCAAAAGATGCCCCGTGATATCGTACAGGATGCAGAGCCCCATCAGCAGCAGACCAGATCCGAGCGAAGCCATAATCATGTAGCGCGTCGCCGCCTCAATGGTCCGCCCGCTCTGCGTGATCATGATCAGCCCGCACGCGCTGATCGTGTTGATCTCGACAAAGACATACGCCGTGAACAGGTCGTTGGTATAGATCAGCGCAAGCAGCGAACTCAGCAGCAGATTGATCATAATATAGTAGAGATTGACCTTCGTCCCCTCGACCTGCGCGTCGATATGCTCCTGACCGCCCTTGAGCGACAGCAGCATGACCAGGCAGAAAAAGAGCGCCATGCCCGCCTCGAGCAGCCCCGCCCGGATCTCGTTGCCCCACGGCGCCGGGAAGTGCCCCATCATGAACGTGTACGGCTCCCCCGCGCCAAGCATGTACACAAAAAGAACGCCCGACATCGCCGTGATGACAAGCAGTATCAATGTATTCCACAGGCGCGCTGCGCGCGCGCTCATGATCGATGTCAGCACACCCGAACCGAGCGACAGCAGAATGCTGAAAAATGGAAAATTCTGTATAAAATCCATCACTGGTCCTCCTTCTTGAGCATGGTGGAAATCTCATCCATATCCAGCGTGTGGTATCTTCTGTACAGACGGATCGTGAGCGAGAGCATCAGCGCTGTCACCGACACCGACACGACGATACCCGTCAGCACCAGGCCGCTTGGAACCGGGTTGATGTACGCCTCCACGCTCGTCACATCATTGACGACAATCGGCGCCGCCCTGCCCGCGATATAGCCCTTCTCCGCCAGAAACAGGTACGTCGCAGTATCCATGATATTCAGACCGATAATTTTCTTAATCAGATTTTTCTGCAAAAGCAGGTTGGAGAACCCGATGCCAAACAGAATCATGGCGACAGCCTCCCCGTAGTTTGCAAGCAAATTTCCACCCATCTTGACTAAAATCCTCCTTTTCGGAACATGGCATAGAACGCGTACATCGTACAGGCAACCACCATGCCGACGCAGATGTTGAGCGGCAGGATGAGTCCCGAACTCAGGATATCCCCCGGCGTGCCCAGCGGAATCCCCGTCTCGAGATGATGCGCCCCGCAGTAGAACGAGTATGTCTTTGCAAGACAGTAAAACAGCAGCGCCGCAAAGCAGATCCACTTGTACGTCCGCTGTGTAAAAAACCGCTCAATCTTTTTAAATCCGAACGCATTGACGTACAGAATCAGCCCGGAACCGATAATCGCGCCGCCCGAAAAACCGCCGCCCGGAGACAGGTGGCCGTTCAGGATGACGTAGATGCCAAAGATAATGATCGTCGGAACGAGAAAAAATGCAACCTTCTGCAGAATAATATCATTTTTTGGCTCGTAGAGGCGGTCGTTCTCCTCCTCCTGCCTTTTCTTTGAACTGCTGTCGACGCGCAGCAGAATCAGCACCGTGCATGTGGCGATAAAGAGCACGTTCGACTCCCCGAGCGTGTCAAAGGCGCGGTAGTCCAGAATCATACCCGTGACAATATTGACTGCACCGGTGTCCTTCATCGCATCCTCGATGTACTTGGTCGCAACCTCATTGTTGTCCGGGTTTGCCGCGTTCCCCACAGGCGGCAGGTACGACACCACATAGAGCAGAATGGCAATCAGCGTGAACACAAAGAGCACGGAGACCACCTTGTAAAATTTCGAGAACGCCTGAAGTTTTCTGTTGTGCTCGACATCATAGATACTTCTCTTTAAGAGCGCCTCGTCGTGGATGCGCCTTCGCTGCGTTCTGACATCCTCCACAAACGGCTCCTGCGGCTTCATCTCCACCCTGCCAAGATAGGGGTCCTTCTCCCCGCGGTACCAGCGCTTAATCTGAAACGCCTTTGTTTTGCGGTACTCCTCCTCAGACAATAGACGGCTCATTCCACTTCCCCCTTTCCTTGCAGACGGCTTCTGTCACGACTGTTTTTCTCATGCCTGTTTTTCTCATGACTCTCTTTGTCATGACTGCCTTTGTCATGGCTGTGCGGGTCCTCTTTATCCTCGTCGATCGCGATGATGGCATGGATCTTTTTGAGCGTGACGAAGAACAGAATACTCGTGATGCCCGCCCCCACAGCCGCCTCCGTGATGGCGAGATCCGGCGATTCGAGCAGAATCCATATGATGGACATGATCAGACTGTAGGACATAAAGATGATGATCGAGTTGAGCAGATTCTTAGAAAAGCTCACCGAGATTGCACACACAATCAGCAAGACAAACAAGACAGCCTGAAATGCATTCATAGGTCAAACGCCTCCCTTCGAAGAATCCTGTGCGCCCGATATCTCGCACTCCCGGTCAAGCTCCTCGTTGGTCGCCACCTCGAAGCGCGACAGCATGTGTGAGGCCACCGGGGAGGCAAACCACAAAAACACGACCACGAGCATCATCTTGAGCGACGTGAAATTCAGACCGCACAGAATCGTCAGGCCCAGCATACACAGTGCAATCCCGAGCGTATCCCCCAGCGCGGCCGCGTGCATCCGGTTCAGCACATAGCCAAACTTGAACACGCCAAAAAGTTCAATTCCAAACACAATCATCCCGCACAAAATCAGCGCGGTACCTGCCAGAAACCTAATCCACAGTAGTGCTGTCATGGCTCTCCTCCTTCTTTTTGCGCTCCGCGTACACGCCCATATACACCTTCGTCAGAAGCGTCACCGCCAGGAACGAAATCATGGCGTATATAATACAGATATCCACGAGATACCCCTCGTTCATCTTCACCGCGAGAATGGCGATAATCACCATTGTCAGCGTTCCCATCATATTGACAGCGACAATGCGGTCCGCAATCCGCGGCCCCTTGATGGCGCGGATCAGGCACAGGACCACCATCAGCGCCAGTATCACCGGAAAGATAGTCATGACAATTTCAAAGGCTGTCTCCAGCCCGATCGTTCCACTGTTCATCCCTTTTCAACCTCCTGCAACCCATAAATCCGGGCGCCCGCACAGTACTTCTGTGTTTCCATGGTTCTCACACTTCCTGCACCTCAATTTTCTCCAGAATCTTCACGAACACAGACGCTTCAATCCCTTCTGCGAGCGTCCTGTCCAGACAGTGCACGATAAACCTGTCCCCTTCCACTGCAACGGTGATGGTCCCGGGTGTGAGCGTGATGGAGTTGGCCAGCAGAAACCGCGAGATATCATTTTTAAAATGCGTCTCAAACGTGATCAGAACCGGTTCCACCACCCTGCCGGCAGAGCAGATTAACTTCATAGTCACAAAATTGGCAATAAAAATCTCCTTGATCAGATAACACAGATATTGCAGCAGATAGCCGCCTTTTCTCAGATATGCAAACTCCCTTCTGGGACTGAACTCCATAAATTTACAGATAAACCAGTACAGCGACGCCGACACCGCCAGCCCGAACAGCACGATTTCCGTCGTGACGCGCCCGTTAAACACAATCCATAACAGAAAAAACAGGACGTACATCCAAAGCTCCCCCTCACCGATATATGATATACTTATAGATAGGATTTCCCATGGACGAGAATTTTACCTCATATTCCGTCATAATATTCCCCGGAAGCATCTTCTCATCATGGTGCAGATCCCGCGTCACCGCCTCAGGTTTCCACCCCGCAGGCGCAATCTCGCCGAGTGCAAAATCAAACAAATCCTCATTGTCCGTCTTGAACTCTATGCGGCCGTCCGGCGCCAGTATCTCATGATAGCGCGCAAGAAACTGTCTGGACGTAAGCCGCCGCTTGGCATGCCTGTCCTTTGGCCACGGGTCTGAAAAGTTCAAATAAATCCGCGCGATCTCCCCCGGCCCGAACACCTCGCAGATATCCTCGGCATCCATGCGGATAAGCCGCAGGTTGGGAAGCTCGAGCACTTCGAGTTTCTGCACCGCGCGCAGCAGCACCGTCGAGTACTTCTCGATTCCGATATAGTTCACATCCGGGTTTGCCGCCGCAAGCTCCATCATAAAGCGCCCTTTGCCCATTCCAATCTCAATCTGTATGGGATGGCTGTTTTCAAACACCGCCCCCCAGGCTCCTCTATGCGCCGCAGGTTCCTGCACTACAAAAGGGCTCTCTGCAATCATCTCCCGCGAACCCGTCACATTTCTCAGTCTCACTTGTCTCTCTCCTCATTTTGGCGTTTTGCTGTGTTTCGCATCCATATATGCAATACGCGCATCCGGTACACATACATGGCACGCGCATCCATTCACGTTACCATTTTACACCCAAACTTTATTTTTGTATATTACTAATTTAACCAAAAATTTATAAAATTGTAACAGTTTGATCTTGCCGGACGGTTACGCATAGCAGTGCGCAACACCGGTATGCATTTTTACAGACTTTGCAGGAAACGCAAAGCCCGGTTTTATACACAATTGTGTACAGGCGGCAGAAGCCAAACGCTCCGGCTGATGTATATGCGAAAGTTTTAAGAAAAATACTGTAGATAAATGCAACAACAAAAGCCTGCAATTGCTTCAAATCCTTGCAACTACAGGCTTTTATCAGAGCGATAGACGGGGCTCGAACCCGCGGTCTCGACCTTGGCAAGGTCGCGCGTTACCAACTACGCCACTATCGCATTTATTATTGTCCGCATCGGACTTTTATAGTTTACATGATACAAAGGAGTTTGTCAAGCATATTTTTAAAAAATTTTTTGAGAGCCTTGTATCCTGCAAAGCGGGTGATGGGAATCGAACCCACGTATCCAGCTTGGAAGGCTGGTGTTCTACCATTGAACTACACCCGCGCACTGCCCAGAACCGGAATCGAACCAGTGACACGAGGATTTTCAGTCCTCTGCTC
>CAMWOK010000029.1 GCA_947175845.1 uncultured Lachnospiraceae bacterium
TAACCATTTGCCGTGACCGCCTTAAACAGCCTGCCGCGCTTGTCAACTTCCTCCTCCACAAAAATCATGCAGGTGGTATCCGGAAGTGCCTTTATCAGATTGACAATCTGGTCGTTTCCGCTTTTGAACCAGCCGCTGTTCTCCACGATAATCACCCTGCGGTCCGCAAAGAACGGCATGGTTCCCGCCAGATCAACCACCTCGTTCGCACTGATATCCCGGCCGGAATACACACTGCAGTTCATGGTGTCCCCCTTAGGCACCAGCGCCTTTCTCAAATTGTCGCGGTACTGCCTTCGCAGATATGCCTCCTCCCCGTAGAGAAGATACAGCCTGCCCGGCGTACCACTCTTGATATCCTGTGCGATTCTTTTCATTTTTCATTCCTTTTCCTTGTTACAGTCTCTCGAATTTTATTTATTGAGATAGCGCTCCACCTTATATTTTCCATTTTGTATTTTGACTGTGATGGCTCCTGTGTCCTTTGTAATCCATATGTCGCTTCCCGCTCCTCTCAGTCTCTCGATGGTCTCTGCGTGCGGATGCCCGTAGCGGTTGTCCGCCCCGCACGATACAACCGCAAGCTCTGGCTGAATCAGTGATATCAACTCCTCGGTATTGGAGTAGCGCGAGCCGTGATGGGACGCCTTATAAATGGTAATCCCGGAAAATCCAGGCATTTTTTGAAGTTCCCGCGCCGCCTGCTGCTCCCCGTCCGCCTCCACATCCCCCGTCAGAAGCACCGTTATCCCATCCGGGGTCTCCAGCTTCATGACGAGGGAAGACGCATTCCTCGAATCCGTCTCATACCCGCTTTGCGGGTGGAGCACTTCAAGCCAAAAACCGCCTGCCTCCACCCTGTCGCCCGCCCGCAGGCGGTAGACTGGTATCTGGGCCGCCTCACACAGTGCGCTCACCTTCTCGTACGCGCTGTCCTCCATGACCGCATCCGATATGCACAGCCGGTTAATTCTGATTTCCGCGCCATCCGCGATCAGCTCGAGCACGCCGGATATATGGTCGCTGTCAAGATGCGTCAGAAATACCGCATCTAACTGCGAGACCCCCATATATTTCAGATACGGAACAATCGTGTACGCGCCAATCGCGCTCTCGGACGTGCTTCCGCCGTCAACCAGAAAATGTTCCCCCTTCTCGCTCTCAATCCAGACACAGTCTCCCTGACCAACATCCAAAAAAGTCACAGACACACCGCTGACTGACGAATTACTGACAAAAATCACCGCCGCGAGCACTGTCATGAGCCGAATCTGCATGGGGAGCCCGATACGGATTCCCCGCTTTTCACACGCCGCGCACTTCGACAGGTGCTTTCCGCGGTGATGCGCAGCGTACAATGCCGCCACAGCCGCGCTGAATCCGTAGATTCTCCAGTTCTCAGGTCTGCCCGGTCTCCAGTTTGCAAACGGCAGCTCAAGCGATTTGGTACACAGCCACTCGAACCCGGCAAGTATAAGATGACACACAGCTCCTGTCCACTTTGCCAGCCCCAGTCCCGCCGCCATCGGCAGGCTTCCGGCGCCAAGGCACAAAAGTCCCGCTGCCATCAGGACAGACATTGCAGGGATTACGATCAGGTTCAGCACAAACGAGTAAACCGGAAATTCATAGTATATGCACAGCATCAGCGGAAAATGGATGAGAAAAATGCCAAGACTTCCACACAAGGACAAAACGATTTTATCCAAAAACCGAAGGCTCTTTCCCTGTCTGACAGGCTTCACAACCTCCGACAGGCATCCCACGCCAAGAATTGCCCCGAAGGAGAGCAAAAATCCTGCATGGTACAGATACAGCGGCTGCTCGAGCAGTATCAGCATGGCGGCGAGCGCCAGTGCAGTCAGCATGTCGTAGGTGCGCCGCAGCATCAAAGCGGTAAGCTGTATGCCAAACATAAAAACCGCTCTGTATGCGGAACTGCTCATCCCAACCATGTCGCCATAGGCAATCATCAATCCAATGCATATCACCGCACACAGCGGCTGCGGCAGGTATGCTCTGCGGAGCAGCCGATACAGCCCCATCCCCAGCAGTGTAATATGAAGCCCGGAAATCGCGAGGATATGCGCAATGCCGCTTTTCTGAAACAGCTGTCTGCTCTGCGTGTCAAGTTCGGATTTGTTTCCCAGCAGGACCGCTTTCATTATGGACGCGTCCCTGGCCGCAAGCGCCCTGTCAAATATTTTCTCAAAATGACGCCTGAGTCGGTATAATATCTCGCGGTACACCGAATAACTGCTCCCCTGCACGACAACCCGCGCCTTGTAAAGCCTGAAATCCACCCCGAGAATCTGATAGTACTGCCGCGCGTCGAACCCTCCTGGATTTCTGGCCCTGCCAAAATGCGATACAATGCCCTCAACGGCGATCGTGCTTCCTGCCTTTGGCTCCTGCAGACATGCCCCCGGCAGCATATAACAGATGACCCTGCCGCCCTCCGCCGCTTTGTCCGCAGCCTGTCTCCTGACATTTTTCAGCTGAAGAACCAGCGTTTGCACTCCATAGCGCTCCTGATACTCTTTTTGACATACTTCCCCGATCAGCGTCACCGTCCCGCCCTCCGGCAGTTCGTGTGCCGGCTCAGGCAGCGGAACCAGTTTCAGATACAAAAACACAGTCACCACAAATGCCACGCAGACGCAGCACAGTGGTCTTCTCATTGATACGTTTTCCCTCCACTTCTATCAGTTGACAAGCGACAGATTCCGCTCAAACACCGTGGATGCCTCATATTTATCACGGAATTTTCCATCCTTATTCCCCTCGATAGATATCTGTACCTTGTTGATGTTGCTCAGCTCCACCAGGGAGTTGACAAGCGAATAGATCGTCACATCTGTGGTCACATTGTTCACCGCCGTCAGCATTGTGCTGTCAAAGGTCAGATAACAGATGTTGTCACGTACCGTGATATTGACCAGCTTGGTTCCCGGGCTGATGGTCGGATAGGACTCGTCGTTGGCCGGACCGCTGATCAGCTGTTCCACCACCAGCTTTTCCATCGGTACATTCGATATGTCCGCATTGTGTGCAAGCTCCCTGTTGACCGCAACCAGACCGTCTCCTTCCTCGTTTGCAAAATACAGCCGCAGCGTGACTTTGCTCTCCACCTGCTCCACCTGCGCACCTGCATTGTTCACAAACATGTCCGCCGTCATAATTCCGATCGCATTTCCGGATGCATCTGTCAGGGATTCCCCGTTCACAGTGAGCATCACATAGTTGACCTCCGGTATATTGGTCAGACTTCTGACAAGGGCTGCCCGCGTCAGCACTTCCGTCGTTCGCGGAAGTTCCTTGTATTTCTCCCCGAGCGACACGATCACCTGCTCCCCGTCATAGGAGTAGGTAATGATGTTGATCCCGCTTGTGAGCGTCGCCTTCAACTCCTTGTTGTCCGGCACAGAACACAGCAGCGTCAGCACTTCCACAATCATGTCCTTCGTGTCAGTGCCCGCAAGATAATGTGTCTCCGTCACAAGCTTTGTCTCGTTTTTATTCAGATAAGAGATGTCAACAGGGATTCCCTGCGGCTCCTCGTTGCTGCAGCCTGTCATAAAACCAGCCGAAAGCAGCAGGAATAGCAGCAGTTTTAAAGCCTGATGATGTCTCCGCAAAGGCCTACAATCCATAAAAACACCTTTCTTTATTTTTTTCAAGATTATTGCGCGATGTAGGTGAGCGGTATCTTGACAGAAAAGATTGTCCCCACACCCTCCTCGCTGCTCACGGTGATAGACCCCCTGTGCCGCAGGATGGCGCTCCGGGTGATCGCAAGCCCCAGCCCTGTACCGCCAATCTCCTTTGAGTGGGATTTGTCCACCCTGTAAAAACGCTCGTATATATGTTCTATCGACTCCTGTGAAATCCCGACTCCTGAATCGGACACCTCGACCGTAAAATACTGATGGTCCGCGTCGAGTATCACTTTTACCCAGCCGCCTTTGTTGTTGTACTTAATCGCGTTCTCAACCAGATTGGACAGAGCCAGCGTCAGCTTGACCTCGTCCACCTCGGCGCTCACCGGCCTGCGGCTCTCAAAAATCAGCTTGACCTCCGCGCGCGACGCGATCGGTCCAAGGCGTTTGAGCAAAAGCTCCAGCACTGCATTGATATCCACCACCTCGACATTGATATCCGCCGAGGTCCGCGTCATTTTCACAAGGGACAGCAGATCTGTGATAATCTTATTTTCCCGGTCAATCTCCTCCGCGATGTCCGTCATAAATTCGCGGTAGAGCTCTGCCGGCACATTCTCCTGTGTGATGAGGGAGTCTGCCAGCACCTTCATCGAAGCAAGCGGTGTCTTTAACTCGTGCGAAACGTTGGATACAAACTCCTGTCGTGAATCGTCCAGCACCTTCATCCGCCCCATCATCTGATTGAAGGCGTCTCCGATGTGTTCTGTCTCAATGTAGTCTGTGACATGGATCGCCTCGTCCGTGTACCCGTTCTTCACATCGTTGATCGCGTCGGTAATCTTTTCAAACGGTTTGAGCATCTTGCGGCTCAGCAGCAGCGCAAATCCAAATATGACCACCATCGCGAGCATCTCTAACAGAAATGCCCTGCTCTGGATATACTCGTAACCGCTTGTGATACTGTCCGTGGAGACGCTTGTGAGCATCGCCCCGACTACCTTCGCTTTCTCCTCGCTCTTGTCCTCAATGGGCACGATGATCTCGATGTAGCCTGCATCTTTGAGGCTGTTGGAGGATCCATTTCCCTTCAGGCACTTAATGATCGCCTCGGAGATAATCGTCTTTCCCTCGCTGACTGCGTAGGTATCCTTGATTATCCTGAGACTGCCGTCGATAATCAGCACGCGTCCGTCGTAGAGGCTGGACAGCTGCAGCAGCTCCGCATTTACCACATCACTGCTGTTGTCGAGCATGTAGTTGTACGTAATCAGATGATCCGCGATAATCCGCACCTGCGTCTGTACCTCGTTGGTTCTCGTCTCGATCGTGTTGTCGAGATACCGCTCGAGAATACCAAAATGCAGCACGATGCAGGGCACGATACCCGCCGTCATAATGATGCAGAATATCCTTGTCTTCAGGCTCCGAAAGCTCGTAAAAATTTTTCCCTTTTTGATCTTTTTCCAAAGCTTTGCCACGTCTCTCTCCTATATCACTGGCCTATTTGTAATAGTATCCCACGCCCCATTTGGTGTGCACATACTTCGGCTCACTCGGGTTGGGTTCTATCTTTTCGCGCAGCCTGCGGATGTGCACATCCACCGTCCTGACATCTCCCGGATAGTCCTCTCCCCACACCAGCTTCAGAAGATTCTCCCTGCCGTAGACTTTGTTGGGATTGAGTACGAGCAGTTCAAGTACGTCAAACTCCTTGGCTGTGAGGTTGACTTCCTTTCCGCTGACATGAAGCCGCCTGCCCTCGCAGTCGAGCCGCAGGTCTCCCGCCTCTATAATCTGTGCCTTTTTCTCGACAGGCTCCTTTCCCTTCGAGCCTGTTCTGCGGATGATTGCCTTGATTCTGGCCTTCACCTCGAGGATATTGAACGGTTTGGTGATGTAGTCGTCTGCCCCGTACTCGAGTCCGAGTATCTTGTCCATGTCCTCGCCCTTTGCGGTGAGCATGATGACCGGCACGTCGGAAAACTCCCGAATCTGCTGACAGACTTCGAGTCCGGTCAGCTTGGGCAGCATGATATCGAGCAGGATAATATCGTACTTATTACTCTTTGCCATCTCAAGTGCTTCCTCACCGTCATACGCACACTCGACCTCCATATCATCCTGTTCCAGACTAAAACGAAGTCCTTTCACAATCAGTTTCTCATCATCTACCACCAAAACCTTTTTTCCCATCGCTTCTGAATCTCCCAACTCATCTATGTTTATTATAGTAATACTATGTCTTTATCTTATCCTTTATCTTTGAAAAAAGTCCATCCTTGATGCCATCGACTTTCTTGATATCCTCAATGCTTGCAAAGCTGCCGTGCTTCTCGCGGTACGCGATTATCGCCTGCGCCCTGCCCTCGCCAATACCTGACACGGATGTCAGTTCTGCGGCGGTGGCAGTGTTGATGTTGACAAGTCCGTCTCCCAAAGAAGCCTCCTGTGCTTCCTCCCCTGACGGGTATTGATAGGTTCCCGCCTCCTTGCGCGCCTGCGCTTCCTCCTGCGTCAGAATCACAACCTGCTCTCCGTCCGCTATCTGCCGCGCCATATTGAGACAGCTCTCGTCCGCGGCGCTCGTGAGTCCGCCCGCAAGCTCCACCGCCTCGTAGAGCCGGCTTCCCTGCTTCAAGCGGTACACGCCTGGCAGCTCCACCGCACCGCACACATAGATATACACCTGCTGCGGTTCTGCGTCCGCAGCAGGCCGCACATCCTCCGCAGTGCCAGAAACTGACACATCTGTCATATTTTCATCCGCGGCGCAAGTCTCAGCCATATCGTCCTGCTGGCTGGCAAGCGCCATCACGACTTCATCCTGTCCCGACGCGCATCCGACGAGCACCAAAAGCGCCATCACAAACACGCTCAGCACACACATCCATTTTCTGTGCGGCACTGAACCTTTTTTTCTCTCTCTCGCTTTACTGTTATTCTCTTTTTTTATCATGGATATCACATACTCCTCTCAGAGCCCCTCTATGCATATCCACTCCCTATTTTATGCTAAATCAAAGTTTATTACAAGTGCTATTTTTGACATTTCATCTTTTTGCAATACTGCAGCGCCCGCTGCGCAATGTCCGGATTTTGCGCAAAGAGCCGGATTGCTGCCCGCAGTGCGATATCGGTCGTCCAGGGCGGCAAATCGTTTGCTGCAGCGCTGCCATCTGCTTTTTGCGTCTCGATCGTCCGGACGTACTCTGCCTTCCCCGTCTGCCTCTGCATCTCTTTCTCTGTCATCACAGCCCGCACAGCCGTGGACGCAGCGCTGTTGAGCTGTCTGAATCCGTCGATAATCGCTTCATAATCGCTGATCTGATCCAGAAAAGTGTACCCGTACTCCGCCTGCTCAAGATTGGCCGTCGACACCGCCTGCAGGCAGAGTTTACACGCGCCGTTGATGTCCGACGCCTCCATGAGAATGTCGGGCCTCTGGCTCAGAACGGCCTCAAAGTACGCCTTTGCCCCGGCCGCATCCCTCTTTCGAAAAAAGTCTTTCATCTGAAACAGGACTTCGTTGGTCTCCTTTTTCTCACCGATCACCGCAACCCGGCACTCATATGCACACAGATGATTTGCCCGCACCCACACGTACAGCAAAAACTCCGAGATAAAGCCGTACACGCGCCTGTGATAGTCGTCCGCAAAAGTGAGGTCAATGCGCTTGTGCAGCTCAAAAAAGATGGCAAAAAGCCATGCGCAGTACGCGTCATACAGCTCCTTCTTCGCCACCATGATATTGCCAAAATACGTCCTGTTCTGATGTACCAGACTGACAAACGTGTCATAATATTGCGGGAAAAGCTCCGCGATAACGCGCCCTGTCTCGTCGAGCACACCGACCCTGTGGTGCGCGGCAAACCCATCTCTGTAAGATCCCGGAAGCTCGAGCTGCTTTGTCGTGACAAGGTCGTACTTTGCAAGAATCTGTTCGTACTCCGCCTCCGTGAACGCGTATCCCTCCTCGCTGGTGAGATAGCGGCGATAATGGCAGATCCCCACATAGTCTGCGCTCTTCTCATTTTTCCATACCCAGTAAACGCCGGAGAGCTCTGCGTAATAGCAGTTCAAATCCGAGATATTGTCCCCTGTGTCGTCCCCTGAATACCCATAATCTTCCCGCGCATTTTTGTGTCCCACGTGCAGCGGTATGTACATGGGATCGTCTGGAACCTCAAACTCCTTGTGGGTCATCGCAAATATTTTAACGGACATACTTCTGTCTCCTTCTTATTTGAAAATGTCATCCGGATGCACATCTTTGTGACATACAGCATTCCTTTTCATTATATAATTATTGAAGGCTTTATACAATGAAAAAGACAGAATTAAAAAGGAGGAACCATGGATTTTTTTAACAGAGTTGGTTCTACTATTTCGAACAGGAGCAGGGACGTCGCAAGAAAGGCGAAGGAACTCGCTGAGATTTCCAGCCTGAACGGACAGATAAGCACTCAGGAGAATATCATTGAAAAGCTCTGCCTCGAGATCGGGAAAACGGTCTACGAAAAGCGGGATGCATTCCCGGACGACGTACTCGCACAAAAGTACACTGCAGTGACAAACGCATACGCCGAGATCGAACACCTGAAAACCAGAATCATCTATGCAAAGGGCGCAAAACAGTGCCCGGGCTGCAAGAGCGAAGTCGCACTGGACTGCACATTCTGCCCGGACTGCGGTGCCGCGGTGCCAACGCCCGAGCCGGAGCCCTATGTGGAGACGATCGAGATCCCACCGGACAGTGTCATCTACTACTCAAACCAGGATTCCAATACCCCCTGACATGCAAAACAGCCCTGTCAGCTTTGACGGGCTGTTTTGCATGTCATCCGGATATATTATCATCAATCGCTGCAGCGTCCACTACAGCTCGATCGTCCGCCTTGCACAGGAAGATTTGTCCTACGCAATCTACCGCACTATTTAACCGCCGGAGTAACAATTTATTTGTAGGGAATCACGCCCCCGTCGTATGTCTGATCGATATACGTCTTAACTGTATCCGACTTGAGCGCCTCGACGAGCGCCTGAATCTTCTCAGCGTTCTCGTTCCCCTCCTTCACCGCGACGACGTTGACGTAGGTCGATGCCGCCTCGGAATCCGCGCTCTCGTATGCCAGCGCGTTCTCCGACACCTTGAATCCCGCCTGCATTGCATAGTTGCCGTTCATGATGCCAAACGAGACATCCTGCAGTGTTCTTGGAATCTGCGCCGCCTCAAGCTCCACAATCTCAATGTTGTGCGGATTGTCCACGATATCCAGCTTTGTCGCGGCAAGGCCGACGCCGTCCTTGAGTGTGATAAAGCCGTTGTCCTGCAAGAGCAGCAGGGCGCGCGCCTCGTTGGTCGTGTCGTTTGGAACGGCGATTGTCGCGCCGTCCATATCGCTCAGGTCAGACTTGCTTCCCGGATAGAGTCCGAACGGCTCATAGTGGATGCCGCCCGCGTTCACCAGATGGGTTCCCTTCTCCTCGTTGAAGCTGTCCAGATACGGGATATGCTGGAAGTAGTTCGCGTCAAAATCCCCCGCTTCCACCACGTTGTTTGGCTGCACATAGTCCTCAAACACCTTGACTTCGAGCGTGTATCCTTTCTCTTCGAGAATCGGCTTTGCCTGCTCGAGAATCTCGGCGTGCGGAACGGCCGACGCCGCCACCCTGATCGTCTTGTCTCCTGCGCTGCCGCCTGCGCACCCCGTCAGCAGCCCCAATGTCAGCGCGGCTGCGCCAATCACTCTCCACACTCTTTTTTTCATAATGATTTTCCTCCTCACAATCGTTTTAATTCCGCACTCTCCGGTCAAGCTTTCTTGAGAGCCGGATTCCTGCCCACTGCATTACCTGCACCAACAGCACCAGCAGTATGACGGTCACCCACATGATATCCTGCTGATAGCGGTGATATCCATACCGGATTGCGATATCCCCGAGGCCGCCGCCGCCCACGGTTCCGGCCATGGCAGAGTACCCCAGTATGGTTCCAAGCACGATGGTTGCGCCGACAATCAGCGACGAGCGCGCTTCCACCAGCATCACCTTCGCGACGATATACCCGGTGCCCGCCCCCATGCTCTGTGCCGCCTCAATGACGCCCCGGTCGACTTCCAGCAGGGATGACTCCACCATTCTGGCGATGAACGGTCCCGCCGCCAGCACCAGCGGTACAATCGTCGCCGTCGGTCCATAGCTTTTTCCCACAATCGCCCGCGTGACCGGAATGACCAGGATCAGCAGAATTAAAAAGGGGATGCTCCGCACAATATTCGCGACGATATCCAGGCATTTATAGATAATTCTGTTCGGCCGCAGGCCGTCGTCCGCCGTGACGACGAGCGCGATTCCCATGGGAAGTCCTATCAGATAGGCTGCGATCGTCGACACCAGCGTCATGTACAGAGTCACGAGCGTCCCCTCCGCCAGCATTGCAACGACTGTATTTCCGATGCTCGCGCCGGTTGACAGCGCCTGAAAAAACTCACTCAACATAGTCTTCCACCTCCTCCACAATCAGCCGTCTATCCCGCAGATACTGAATCATCCTATCCGCGTCAGCCCGCTCCTGCGGCAGCTGCAAAATCATCTGTCCGTGCGCAATGCCGCCGATATCGCTGGTGTCCGCCTTGAGGATGTTGACCACGGCCTTGCACTCGAGTATCATGTTGGCGATCACCGGCTCAAACGATGAGTTTTCCTGAAAGACAATGCGGATACACCGCCTGCTCGTCATCCGCTCCACGCGCGGATTGACCATATACACCAGCTTCTTTGCCGCCGACGATTTGGGCTGCTCAAACACCTCCGTGACGGTGCCGCTCTCGGCGAGCACGCCGTTGTCAATGATCGCGACGTGGGAGCAGATCTCCTGCACGACAGACATCTCGTGCGTGATGATCACAATTGTGATGCCGAACTCTCTGTTGATCTGCTGCAGCAGTTTTAAAATGGACTTGGTCGTGGTCGGGTCCAGCGCGCTGGTCGCCTCGTCGCAGAGCAGAATCTTAGGATTGTTCGCCAGCGCACGCGCGATTGCCACGCGCTGCTTCTGCCCGCCGGAGAGCTGCGCGGGATAACTCTTTGCCTTGTCGCCAAGTCCCACGACCTCTAAGAGCTCGAGCGCGCGCTTCCTGGCATCCTTTTTCTTCACGCCCGCAATTTCCATGGGAACACAGACATTGTCCAGCACGCTGCGCTGCATCAGCAGGTTAAAATGCTGAAAGATCATCGCGATTTCAGTCCTTATTTTTCTAAGCTCCCGCTCCGACATTGCAGACAGATCCTTATTTTCGATGAGCACTGTGCCGGATGTAGGCTTTTCCAGATAGTTCAGGCACCGCACCAGCGTCGATTTGCCCGCGCCGCTCATGCCGATAATTCCGCAGATATCCCCCTTTTCGATATCGAGCGTGATTCCCTTTAAAGCTTCCACCTGATTGTCTCTGCCGCGAAATGTCTTCGACACCTTCTGTATCTGTATGATTGGTTCCATAACCGCTCCTTCCTGCAGGCTGTTTCAAGTTCACCTGCACGTGCGGTTTCTTCGAGACAGCTGCTGATTTGCATGTCACAAGTATAGCGTTTCACATCTTGTTTGTCTAATGCAAAAAAACTACCACGGCTTATAGTTCCAGACTATAACCGTGGTATCATTTGCATGTCCTGTTTTTCTGACAAATTTTTTCAATGCGCTGTGCGCCCTCACATCATGGCCTTCTCGCGGAACTTTGCGAGCGCCGCGATATACGTCTGGCCGATCTTGCTGATGTGGGCATCTTTTCCCGCGATATAACCAATCGTCATCTTCTCGTCGGAATTTAATTTGACCGCCACATAGTCCGAGCCGTTGAGCTCCTCGCAGATGATCCCGGAGCAGATGGTGTACCCGTTGATTCCCACCATCAGATTCAGCAGCGTCGCCCTGTCGCTGGTCTTGATCAGCTGCTTGTAGGGCAGGGTGCTCAGCACCTCCTCCGCGAAATAGAACGAGTTGTGGGACCCCTGTGCAAAGGACAGGCAGGGAAACTCCATAAGTTCCTCCAACTCAATCTGTTTTCGCCCGGCCAGCGGATGACCTATCCACATGTACGCGTACAGCCCGCAGTCAAAGAGCGGGTGAAACGCAAGATTGTACTCCGCAAACAGCTTTCCCAGGATTTTCTCGTTAAAGGAATTTAAGTACAGGACACCCAGCTCGGATTTGCGGTTTCTGACATTTTCTATGACTGTGTTCGTCGTATCCTCGTACACCCCGAACTCATAGGTGTCCATCCCATACTGTTTGATCGTCTCAATAAAGGCGTCCACCGCAAAGGTGTAATGCTGCATGGACACGCTGAATTTCTTCTTGGCATTCTTTCTGCTGATATACTTTGCGTCGAGCAGCTCGTACTGCTCGAGCACCTGCCGGGCGTATCCGATAAACTCTTCCCCCTCTGTCGTCAGGGAAATTCCGGTTCTGGTCTTGTTGAATATCTCAATGCCGATCTCCTTCTCGAGGGTGCCAATCGCATTGGAAAGACTCGGCTGTGATATGAACAGCTTCTTTGATGCCTCATTCAGGGAGTTCTCCCGCGCGGCGCACACCGCATACTTTAGCTGCATCAGCGTCATTGCCGTCACTCCTCACAGGCAGCTTAAGCCCTTAAAAATGCAGTGTAGCCCCGCACCGCCTCATACACGTCCGCCTTGCTGACAACCTCGTACGGCGCGTGCATGTTCAGCACGGACACGCCGCTGTCAATCACGTTCATGCCATACTTTGCCAGAATATGCGCGATTGTTCCGCCGCCGCCCACATCGACTTTGCCCAGCTCTGAGAACTGGTACATCACCTCGGCGTCGTCCATGATTTTGCGGATCTCTGCCACATACTCGGCGTTGGCGTCACTCGAACCGCTCTTTCCGCGCGAACCAGTGTACTTGTTGAAGGAGAGTCCCTTTGCCAGAAACGCCGCATTGTTCTTCTCAAAGGCTGATGCGTACAGCGGATCATAGCCTGCGCTCACATCCGACGAGAGCATTTTGGAGTTTGCCAGCGCGCGGCGCACAAGAAGCTGTGAATCCCGCTCTGTGGCTGCGACAAGCTCCGCCACGGCATTCTCAAAAAAGTACGAGGTCATACCGGTTGCGCCTGCGCTGCCGATCTCCTCCTTGTCCACCAGGATACAGCACAGCGCGGAGTCCGTAATTTCGTCCGCCATGTCGAGCTGCGCGAAGACGGATGTGAATGCGCACACCCTGTCGTCGTGGCCGTACGCGAGTATCATGCTCCTGTCAAATCCAAGGTCCCTCGCCTTTCCCGCAGGAACAATCTCAAGCTCTGCAGAGAGAAAATCCTCCTCCTCAACACCGTAAGTATCTGCGAGAATCTTTAGGATGTTCGCCTTGAGCGCCTCCTTCTCCTCCTTCTCAAGCTCCTCTTCCTGCTCGAGCGGGCAGTTTCCGATCAGCAGATCGAGATTTTCGCCTGTCACGACCTCCGACGCCTTCTTCGTCATCTGCTCCCCTGCAAGATGCACCAGCAGATCGGTGATGACAAACACCGGGTCCTCATCCTTCTCACCGATATTGACTGTGACTGTCGTTCCATCCCGCTTCACAATCACGCCGTGGAGCGCAAGGGGAACTGCGGTCCACTGGTACTTCTTGATGCCGCCGTAATAGTGTGTGTCAAGATATGCGAACCCATCCTTCTCATACAGCGGATTCGGTTTCACGTCGATGCGCGGAGAGTCGATATGTGCGCCGAGAATGCGCATTCCCTCGGACAGCGGTTTCCTTCCGAGCTGGAACAGCGCGATGCTCTTGTCCATCTGCACTGCGTAGAGCTTGTCGCCGGCCTTGAGCGCCTCCCCCTGTGCAATTGCGCCGCGCAGTTCGCGGTAGCCTTTTTTCTCCGCCATCTCCACGATGATCGACACGCACTCGCGCTCTGTCTTGCCGTTGTCGAGACAGTCTTTGTAGCGTTCACAGACCTCCTGCACCTTCGCGCAGTCCTCGTCTGTGTAGTTCAGCCATAAATTGTCTTTTTTCATAATATCCTCCTTAAATTTTAATATGTAAATTTGCCTGCCTGCTCCGCCAGCTCTGCCGCCAGTGCAGAAAGATTCTGTGCCATACCTGTGATGTTTGCGATAAAACTGTCCTGTGTCTCCACCGCCGCAAGGACTTCCTCGCTGCCGGCTGCGTTCTCCTCGGACGCCGCCGATATTCCGTCGATCATCTCAACGATTATCTGCTTGCTGCCGGTCATGTTCGTGCTCGACTCATACAGGGTTTTGACACTCGACTGCACGCTCTCGAGACACTGTTCTATCTGTACAAAGTTCTCCTTCGTGTCCCCCACACTGCTCTCCTGCTCCTGAAAAATCCGCTCCATGCTCTCCATGTTTCTGGTCGCGTCCGCGGTCTTCTCGAGAAGCTCCTGTATGATGATTCCTATCTCGTTTGTCAGGCCGTTGGTCTCCTCTGCTAGGCTGCGAATCTCCTCCGCCACGACCGCAAATCCCCTGCCCGCATCGCCTGCGCGCGCCGCCTCGATCGCCGCATTCAGGGAGAGCAGGTTGGTCTGGTCCGCAATGTCGTTAATCTTCTGGCTTGTGGCCTCGATCTTCTGCGCCTGCTCATTGTTCTGCTGCATGGCTTCCCGCACAATGGCGATGCTCTCGCGGCTTTTGGCCGTCTTTTCCATCAGGTCCCTGATGGCTGCAAGCCCGCTGTCTTTGACGCGGTCCATCTCGTTGGCATTGCCCCTGAGATTCTCCGTGTCCGCGATATTCTGCACAATCAGCCCGTCTAACTTTGCCACCTCGTTCGCGCTGGTGGTCGCATCCCCCGCCTGCGACATGGCCGCGTTGCTGAGGTCGTTCATCGTGGTGCTGATCTCGTCGGATGAGCGCTTAATCTGCGTCGTGTGCTCCGCCAGCGCGCCCGCACTGTCAGAGAGTGCACCCGCAGACTGGGCGATCTGCTGCACGATCTCGCGCAGATTGTCATACATCATCATAATATTTCTGCTGATGCTCCCGATCTCATCCTTGCGTGTCCGCATGGCGCGGACACCGGGCATATCGCCCTCTGTCAGGTCGTACCGGGCGATTCTGTGGATTTCAGCCACCGCTCTCTTGAGCGGTCTGACCAGCAGAACCTCCATGAGCACAGCCAGTATTAACAGTGCGATAACCCCCACCGTGAAACTCACTCCGGTCACGGTCATGACTGTCTGCCCGATCTCCGCGCGCGCCTCCGCCATGGTGATCCCGGCAACCCGGACGACTTCCCTCTCCATCATCTTGCAGGCTATCACATTGTTGATGGAAAAGGCAATGATAAGTACAATGAACATTAAAACACTGATGGTCACTATAATGGAAATTTTCTTGTATTGTTTGTTTTCCATATACACGATCCCCCTGTAAAAAATTCATATAATAAGAGTATAGTGTATTTTCCCGTCAATTTCAAGTTATTTCCGACGCGCGGGCAGCTGTACCAGAATAATTGCGGCGAAGGCGAGCGCGCAGCCCGCCATCTCCCGCGCGGTGAGCACCTGGTGCAGCAAAAGCCACCCGGCAAGCACGGAGATGACGGACTCCAGGCTCAGGATGAGGGACGCCGCCGTGGGGTTCATGCCCTTCTGCCCGATAATCTGGAACGTGTAACCCACGCCGCTCGAGAGTGCGCCCGCGTACAGAATTGGAAGCCACGCGGCGAGCACATCCGACAGCCGCGGCTGCTCTAACAAAAGCATCATCACGGCGCCGAGCACCGCGTTGGTCAGCGTCTGTATGCAGGAGAGTTTCACGCCGTCCACCAGCGGTGAAAAATGGTCCACGACCAGAATGTGCACGGCAAAGACGGCGGCGCAGCCCAGCATATAGAGGTCCCCCTTCTGCAGCTGGAAATCTCCTTCTGTGATGCAAAGCAAATAGAGGCCAAGCGACGCAAGCCCCACTGCCGTCCACACTTTAAGCCCTGTCTTTTTTCTCAGAAAAATGCCAAAAACCGGAACAAGCACGAGGTACATCGCCGTGATAAACCCCGCTTTCCCAACCGTTGTGTACTTCACGCCAAACTGCTGCAGCGTGCTCGCGGCAAAAAGACATATGCCACAGCATATGCCACCGATCATCAATGCTTTTTTGTCTCCCTTTTGTCTGGTCTGCTGCTGCGCGTCCCTGTCCCTGCGGCTTCTGTCCATGACTGCCGCGCATGGCACAAGGACTGCAAGCGCAATCACATTGCGCGCCGCGATAAAGGTGTAAGGTCCCACATAATCCATCCCCACGCTCTGCGCGACAAACGCAACACCCCAGACTGTGGCAGCCATGAACAGAATCATGGACTGCCGCAATATCATTTTATTCATACGCTACTGTGTTCTCCACTTCTTGCGAACATTCACGCTTATTTCTCCTGCCCAAGGCTCTAGTACAACGAATATTAAGTAACTGGCACCTTGACTTGCCTGATTGTTCAGCTAC
>CAMWOK010000030.1 GCA_947175845.1 uncultured Lachnospiraceae bacterium
TAAAATTAATTGTCAGATCGTACAATCCGACAACTTATGAATGGGTATGGCTGAAATGTTACCGTTATTTTTATAAATCAGTAAAAACCAGTTGACATCCATCCAAAATAAGAGTATGGTAAATGGAGTAACCATTTATTGCATTTGCTGGAAAACATGACAAATGCGCAAAGGAAAGGAGGTAATCTTATGTCTAATGCATTCAGAAATGAAACTGTGAATCAAATCAAAATCGTATTAAATCGTAAAATTATCTCCGGGGCATATTGTATTTAAAAAAATACATTTTATGTGATATTTGTCTGTCATAAACCTCATGGTAATTTTGCCATGGGTTTTTTTTATGCACAGATCCATGCACCGGAGCACCAAAACGATTTGAGGGAGGGAACGATCTTTTATGCAAACGAGAAAGAAACTGTCAACTTACATCTGGGAGTACAAGTGGTATTACTTCTTTGCCATCCTGTCGCTGATTGCCAGCGTTTCCCTGGATATGCTGGCGCCCATGCTCACCATGCATATCATTGATGACGTCATACTGGGCGGCAGGCTCACAGTCCTGCCCTATCTGCTGGGCGGCATCCTGCTTGTCGGCGTCGGCCGCTGCGTCCTGCAGTACACAAAGGAGTTCATCTTTGACAAGATGGGATCATCCATCGGTTCGGACATGCGCAAGAACCTGTTTGACCACATCCAGAGCCTGAGCAGCAGCTTTTTTGACAGAACCAACACCGGCGAGCTCATGGCGCGCGTAAAGGACGACATCGACAGGATCTGGAACACCTTGTCCTATGTGAGTATGTTAATCATAGAGGTCATTTTTCACACCTGCGTGGTGCTCTTCTGCATGTACCGGCTCCACGCGCCGCTCGCTGTCATACCGACAGTCGCCATGGTGCTGTCCGCCTTCATCGCGGTCAGTATGGAGCGCCATCTCGGCTCCATCTACGAGGACATCAGCGAGGAAAATGCAGTGCTCAACACAGTGGCGGAGGAAAATCTTGCCGGCGTGCGCACTGTGAAGGCCTTTGCGCGGGAGAAGTTTGAAATCAGCAAATTCCTGTCGCACAACCAGCGCTACTACGAGCTGAACATGAAACAGTCCAAAGTGTTTGTGCGCTACTATCCGTACCTGCAGATCATCACAAAGCTGCTGCCCATGCTGATCCTGCTGCTCGGCGGACGCCTTGTGATTCAGGGAGTCATCACGCTCGGCGTGCTCGGCGCATTCCTCGAGTACTCCAACAATATCGTGTGGCCTATGGAGATGCTCGGCTGGCTGTCAAACGACTTTTCCGCCGGAATCGCCTCCAACAAGAAGCTCTCTAAAATATATGACCAGACACCGACAGTCACAGAGACAGAAAAACCGGTCAGCCTCGACCATGTGCAGGGCAGAATCGAATTTTCACACGTCTCCTTCCACAAGGAGGATATGCATGAAATCCTGCACGACATCACCTTTGAGGCAGCCGCCGGCTCCACAATCGGAATAATGGGCGCTACCGGAGCCGGAAAAACGTCGGTCATTCAGCTGCTGCAGAGGCAGTATGACGCCACGGACGGCTGTATCCGGCTTGACGGCGTGGATATCAGAGAGCTTTCGCTGAAACAGCTTCGCAGCAGTATCTCTATCGTGATGCAGGACGTCTTTCTTTTCTCAGACACCATCAACGAGAATGTGAAGCTTGGAAAGAAGGCGTATATCGACGAGCGGATCGTGCGAAAGGCCTCGCGGGACGCGCAGGCGAGCAGCTTTATCGAGCAGATGCCCGACGCGTACGAGACGGTGATCGGCGAGCGCGGCGTCGGCCTTTCCGGCGGCCAGAAACAGCGCATCAGCATTGCCAGGGCATTTGCAAAGCAAACTCCAGTTCTAATCATGGACGACTCCACCTCCGCGCTGGATATGGAGACGGAGCACGAGATCCAGAAAACGCTGAATGCGCTGCCTGACACCACGAAGCTGATCATCGCGCACCGCATCAGCGCCGTGCGTCATGCGGACGAGATTCTGGTCCTCGAGAACGGGGCTATCGCGGAGCGCGGAACGCACGACGAGCTGCTCGCCCAGAAGGGGCTGTACTATACCACTTATGTATCGCAGTACGGCGAGCCAGTTCATGCCGCTGTGTAAGAAACTGATACTTTTATATATAGAAGGGAGAGAAAACTCATGGCAGTTAATTCCTACAAAGAGGACGAAAACCTCAGCGAATCGAGCAAACTTAAGACGCTGGGCAGACTGTTCGCCTACCTGCTCGCGCACAAGGTTTCCGTCTTCGCAGTGCTGCTGATCATGGCGTACTGCGTGTGCGTGAGCCTGATAAACCCGCTCATTATCGAGTCCGCTATCGACAATCATATCTCAACAGGCGATTACGCTGGCCTGTACCGGCTTGCCGCGATAGCGCTCGTGCTCAACGGGATCCTCATCCTCCTGGTGAAGGCGCGCATGTATATCATGGCGAAGGTGTGCAACAAGGTGCTGGTCACTATCCGGCAGCAGCTCTACACACACATACAGACGCTCGATTTCAGGTTTTTTGACAGCCGGCCGACCGGAAAGATACTCGCGCGCATTATCGGCGATATCAATTCCCTCAAAGATGTGCTGTCAAACAGCGTCACCACTCTGATACCGGACTTTATCACCATCTGCGCGGTCGTGGGCATCATGTTTTTCAGAAATGCAAAGCTTGCCGCCGCCGCGCTGATCAGCATCCCCCTGATGTTTGCAGGGATGTGGTTTATACAGGTGCGCTCCCACAAGCGCTGGCAGATCTTCCGCAAGAAGTCCTCGAACCTCAACGCCTTTGTGCATGAGGACCTGTCCGGCATCCGCATCATCCAGAGCTTCACTGCGGAGAACGAGACCAAAGAAACCTTCCGCACACTGGTGGATGAGCATCAGCGCTCCTTCATGGACGCCGTGGTTTACGCGGACGCTTTCGGTTCAGTCATCGACTTCTGCTGGGGGCTTGGCAATGTGTCGCTGTGGTTCACAGGGATTATCATTCTGGGCGTGGACGAGGTATCTGTCGGTACCCTGATCGCATTTGGCACCTACATTTCCATGTTCTGGCAGCCGATCATGAACCTGAGCAACTTTTACAATCAGCTGATCACCAACATATCCGGCGCGGAGCGCATCTTCGAGATCCTGGACACGGACGCGGAGATTGTGGATGCCGCGGATGTGACGCAGATGCCGGAAATCGTCGGTGCTGTCGACTTTGAACAGGTCAGCTTTTCCTACGAGGAGGGCATTGATGTTCTGAACAACGTCAGCTTCCACATCAAACCCGGCGAGACAATCGCCCTTGTGGGACCGACCGGCGCCGGAAAGACGACGATCGTGAACCTGATCAGCCGTTTTTATGACATTCAGAAGGGCACCATCAAGATAGACGGGCACGACATCAAAGAAGTCAGCATCGAAAGCCTGCGGCAGCAGATGGGCATCATGACCCAGGATAATTTCCTGTTCACGGGGACAATCCGTGAAAATATTGCCTACGGAAAATTAGATGCCACGGAGGAGGAGATCATCGCGGCCGCAAAGGCGGTGCACGCGCACGATTTCATAACAAAGCTTCCGGACGGCTACGACACCAAACTTGAGGAGCGCGGCGGCGGGCTGTCCGTCGGCCAGAAGCAGCTGCTCGCATTTGCCCGAACCATGGTCAGTATGCCTAAAATCCTGATACTCGACGAGGCGACATCAAGCATTGACACCAAGACGGAACTGCTGGTTCAGGAGGGAATTGAAGCCCTGTTAAAAGGGCGCACTTCCTTCGTCATCGCACACCGCCTGTCCACGATACAGAAAGCGGACCGCATCTTTGTTATCGACAACGGCGGCATCGTGGAGGAGGGAAATGCCATGGAACTGATGGCAAAACAGGGCGCCTACTACAGGCTCTACACGGCACAGCTGCAGGACGTTGTATAGGCCGTATTCAAAAAACATGCAGGGAACGCAAAAAAACGCTCCCTGCATGTTTTTTTCGGAAAACCAGCCTGTGCCCTGCCGCTGTCACTTCTGCACATACAGAAAATGATACATCTTCTGAAACAGCTCGTCCACGTCAATCGGCTTGGCAATGTGCGCGTTCATCCCCGCGCTGAGTGCCTTCTCAACATCCTGCGCGAACGCGTTTGCCGTCATTGCCATAATCGGAACGGTCAGGGCATCTTTGCGGTCCATGCCGCGTATCACGCGGGTGGCGCTGTAGCCGTCCATGCCGGGCATCTGGATATCCATCAGAATCAGGTCGAAGAAACCTTCCTCGGATTTTCCGATCATCTCAAGCGCCTCCTCCGCATTCCACGCACAAGTCACCTCCGCGCGCGTGCGCTCGAGTATCGCGTTGATTATCTCCATGTTCACATCATTGTCCTCCACGACAAGAATGCGCTTTCCTGCGGCGTCAAGCACCGCAATGCCGTCCTCCTGCACAAAGCTGTTCTGCGCCTCTTTATCCTTCCTGAAACGCACATGGACAAAGAATGTAGATCCAACCCCGACACTGCTCTCGATCCGCAGCTGCGCACCCATCGCGTCAATGATGCGCCTGGTGATGTTCATGCCGATCCCGCTGCCCTCAACCTTCTGCACCCGCATGTCCTGTGCGCGCTCAAACGGCTGAAAAATCCGATCCTGAATAAACTCCTGCGTCATGCCGACACCGGTGTCTGTGACAACGATGTCAAACGCTGCATACTCCTCATCTGCCCCGGTCTCCGTGATCGCCACGCTGACATTTCCGTCGGCGTCGGTGTACTTGATGCTGTTGCTGATAATGTTCATCAGGATCTGGCGCAGGCGCACGGCGTCCCCAAGCAGGTTTGCATGTTCGATCCTGCAGTGTACCTCCAGCTCCACCTTGCGCCCCCTTGCCATCTGCACAAGCACAACCTGTATGTTCTCGACCAGCTCTGTCATGTTGAACGGACTCTCTTTGAGCTTGAGCACATCCGTCTCAATCTCGGACATGTCAAGAATATTGTTGATCAGGTTCAACAGCTGTGTCGACGAGGCGGTGATTTTGTCAAGGCACTCCTGCACCTTTTCCCTGTCGTCAATATTGTACTTTGCAATGTCCGTCATGCCGACAATCGCGTTCATGGGCGTGCGGATGTCGTGGGACATGTTTGCCAGAAAATTGGTCTTGGCGGCATTTGCCTGCTCTGCGTTGTGTTTCTCCTGCCTCGCCTCCAGCATTGCCCGCTCAATGTGCTCTTTCTGCCTGTCCTCAATGTAGCGCTGATATTTGAGTATCATGCCGATCGTCCCCGCCACCACAAATATCGCAATCAGATTGTCCTGATAATAGTATGTATCATTTTCAAGATACTGGAAATTGTCCTGATAAAAATAGCTGTAAACAATCATGACAACATCCACCGCAAAGGTCAGGGACAGCATAATTCTGAAATAGATTCCACTTGTCATAATGCACACCAGAATAATGCCAAAGGTCAGCCACACCGGCATACCGGATTCGATTCCGCCGCCCTCCGCCCACAGAAACAGGTACGGGCACACACATAAATTGACGGAGGCAACTATCAGGGCCGAAAAGAGCGGGACTTTTTCCGGAAATCTGTTTGCCAGCACTGCCAGCACCACCAGATACAGCCACAGTCCCATCATAACCCATAGACCATTCTGTTGATAATTCATAAAAATCTCTATCGATATCAGGACTGTAAGCGCCAGAATTTCAATCAATATCACCGCATTGTATATCCACAACTGCGAATCTGTCTTTGCGATGCAGCTGCATACCCTGTTCTTAAATTCCGCAAGCCTTTTCATTTCTCTCCTCCTTCCCAGCCGCCTAGCGCGGTTCTTCCTCCTCCGAGGAAAGCGTCAGAAACCGCGTGAATGCCTCCTCATGCATCTTGGAAACCGCATGTGGATTCCGCCTCAGCAGCGAGTCAATGCGCCCATACTCTTTCTTCGACTTTGCATTGGCCACCTTTTCCATAATTGCAGCCCTGGAGTTTCTGCTGCTCTCTCCCAGCCTGTCGCACATTTCTTTTCCGGTCTCCAGCGCTGAATTGAGCCTTCGCAGGCCGGCCTCGGACCGCTCCTTGAGCTCGCCCCCGTAAAATGCCGACGCGACCTCAAAATGTTTCTGCAGTCTTCGAAACTCCTCGCTGCTCTCCTCGAGACTCAGAAGAACTTCCTTGAGGTTGAACGCCTCGCGCACGCTCTCCGCCATGTCAATTGAGATGTATACCGTGAGCACAAAGACTATCATTTCCAGCACATTCACACTCAGGTGAGACACAAGTCGCTCCACCAGCGTATGGCCGTACAGCGTGAGAATCACCGAGAACGCTCCCCACGCAAGCGAGGACGTCACACAGATATGTCCGTTCAGATTCAGCCGCTGGCTGCTGTAATCCCAGTACCGCACATGAAACATTTTCTCCATAGCCACGCCGGTGAAATACTCAAGTATGGTCGCGCTTGTCATCCCCACCAGAAACACCAGCGCGGCGTTCGTGCGAAACGGCAGTGTGAAAATCAGCACGACAATCGCCCCGGAACCGTAGATTGGAAGAAACGGCCCTCGCATAAATCCCCGGTTCACCCACCTGGCCTTCAGCACAGACACATAGCATGTCTCCCAAATCCACCCCAGAAAACAGTAAAAGTAAAAAAAGAACAGCCATGTTGAAAATGTGTACACCATTATTTCTCCTCCCAAGCATATCTATACTGCAGCTCTTCCTGCCATAATTATCATTGCATCCTTACAGACTGCCGCTCACTGCCAACTGCAGAGCAGCAGCATCCCCTCCTGAACTTCCACCGTGGCACGCTCCCCGGTAAACTCGTTGCTCACCCCGATCGGGAACTCCTGTCTGACTGTCACGTGGTCGAGGCCGTATTTCAGCCCCGTTTCCGAGACGCCGTGCGCATCCCCGCCGCAGGCAAAGACCGAAAGCCTTTTTCCCTTCCTGGCCTGATCCGCCCCAAATGTGATGCTTTCATTGCGAATCAGCATCAGCGTGACATCATCCCCCACGATGATTCCCCGCGCTCCCCGGTTTAACAGATAGAGAAGACACTGAATGTTGGCAAGTGTGTGATCGAGCCTTCCGCCAAGCGCACCGTATAGCTCAAACCGCTGGCAGCCCGCCGCCAGCCCTGCCTTGATTGCCGCGAGCATATCCGTGTCATCCTTCTCGGCCGGAAGTCTTTGCACATCGACTTTTTCGTCGAGCGAACCGAGGAGTTCTTCACTTTTCAGCGAATCCATATCCCCCAGCACGATATCCGGCATCCTTCCAATCTGTATCAGGTAGTCTGTCCCGCCGTCCGCGGCGATGCAAAGATCTCCTTCCTGAATTGTAATCTGTTCTTCAAGCCGGCGCACATCACATACCCCCGCTCCGACTATCACACACTTTTTCATACCGCTCCACCCTGCTTTTCCTTATTTCCTGAAAAAACGTCTTTCATCCACGATTGTCACGCTTCCTTCCCCGGCCGCCCTGCCAGTCCAGACAGCTTTCTTTGCAGCCGCATTCTGTGCAAACCGGATATTGGGCCGGATACCGATAACACTGCCCACTGCATTCCTCACGCGCTTTACCACATCCGCTCTGTCTGGCTGTTCACCGGATATGCAGACGTCCACCACATCGAGATTGTGCTCTCTCCTGATATAAATTGTGTAGGATGCCCTTATATCATACAGACCGGCGAGCGCCGACTCGATTTGAAGTGCAAACACCGAATTGCCCCGGATGAAGAAGACATCATCCGTCCCCTCGCAAATTCTGTCGATTCTTGCCGTTGTCCTGCCGCACCCGCACGCCGCATAGTTGATTTTTGTCATATGCATCGTCCGGTACCGAATCAGTGGAATTCCCTCTTTCTGAAGTGTTGTAAACACCAGTTCTCCTTCGATTCCACCCGGAAGCACCAGGAGTGTGTGGGTGTCAAGTATCTCTGCCAGAAAAAAGTCCTCCTGCACATGCATGCCGCTCTGATGCCCGCACTCACATGCCACGCCCAGCCCCGTCAGAGCATTCAGCCCAAAGATATCATAGACTTTCGCGCCGAGCTTCTCCTGAATTTTTTTCCGTATGCATTCCGTCCATGCCTCGCCTCCGCAGAGTGCGGCTTTCAGGCGGAGGCTGTTTCTCAATCCGCGCTCCTCCACAATCTGCGCCACACGCAGCAGACTAGAAGGCGTGCTGACAATCCCCGTCACGCGCAGCTTCTGCATCAGCCCGATCACCGCTGACGGCCTGTCCACCGTAACCGGAAGTGCTGCCGCCCCAATCTTGTCCGCGCCGCAGCGCGCTTCCAGACAGCCGCTCTCCCCACAGCGGCATGTAGTCTGCAGCACATCTTTTTTCCCCAGATTTGCCATGGTGAGCGACCGCGCCATACACTCCCGCCAGACTTCCAGGTCCTTCTGTGTAAATCCGGTGGTCATCCCGTTCCCGGAGAGCTGATTCAACGCATAAAACTGCGCTATCTTTCTGCCCTGCATGGCGTAGACCCCCGATGGGTATGCCTCTGCCAGATCCTCCTGCGTGGTAAAGGGAAGCTTGCCCAAATCCTCAATTCCCCGTATGTCACCCGGTTCCATCCCCAGATTTTTCATCTTTGTCCTGTAGTACGCTGCACTCCGATACATGTACTTTACAAGACTCACCAGACGCTTTCCCTGCAGGTCAGCCAGCTCGTCACGACTCATACATTCCTTTCCTTTATTCCATATCATGCATTCTCCTCCACATATGTGTTCTCTTTTTTATTATCCCCCATTTATTTTTCTATTGCAAGCAATACTTTAAGAAAACGCACGTTCCGCTTCTGTTTTTTCTCAAAATAAAACTTTTTTGATTTTTTGATGGAATATGCTTCGGTATATGCTATAATATAAGCATATTAATTAGTAGGAGCGCAGCTGCAAATGATAAATGGAAGCAAAATAAACTATTACAGGCTGTATATCGCAGTCTGTATCGTTATCTGCATATTTTTACTGTACATATTTTGTCACGACAAACTGACAAATAACCGCCAACCGTCCGATCGCACTGTCAGTGAATGGTCCGACTACACCAAACTCTCATCCGCGGATCAGACCGTTGTATCAGGCAGTATTTCAGTCCAGGATCCCGTCGGCAATATCCTGGCTTTTTATACCGTACATCAAAATGCGAAGGTGTACAGCGATGGGCAGCTGCTCTACGAGTATCCTGTCAAAAACAATAATCCGTTGTCAGACTCTCCTGGTTACTGCTGGAATTTTGTCAGTCTTCCTCATAGTACAAACAGCGTCGAGATTGTCTTTTCCAGCCCTTACCCATCCTACTTGAGGCATATACCAGCTTTTTATATAGGAAATGATTTCTCACTCCCGGCATTTATCATCGCAGACAATATCTTTCCGTTCATTCTGTGTATTATTATGTTTTCGCTGGGTTTTGTGATGGTAGAGTACCACCTGTTTGTGTCAAGAAATATCAATACAAGCGGAAAACTTTTAAAACTCGGAATTTTTTCCCTGTTTTTATCCATCTGGTCCATCAACGAGTGCAATGTCACCACGCTGATCCTGAAAAACAATCTGGTGAGCTCATACCTGTCCTTTCTGTCATTGATGCTGCTCTCCTTTCCGCTCGCCATGTTTGTCCAGACGTTCTATGAGGACGACAGCAAAATCTGGACCTGGTTTTACCAGCTGAACCTTGCGCAGGTTATCCTCTGCATACTGCTTCAGATTACCGGCATCGCAGATCTGAGGGAAACCTTATGGATGACACATGCCTCGATGTACACCCTCGCCGCAATCGTTCTGACCCAGTCCTGCCGCCTGATAAAAAGAGGGCTTCACTCTCATATGATCAAAGTTCATATGGTGTGTATCGCCGTGTGCGCACTGACTTTTTTCCTGGATATTATGGGGTTTTATTTTGGTTCGTGGGACGGCAATACATTTGGACGTCTGGGGTTTCTGGCCTATATCGTTGTGCTTGGCCTCTCCTCCGCGCGCGAGACGGTCTCTCTGATGAAAATGGGGCAGGAGGCAAATGTCTATCAGACACTCGCCTACACAGACCAGATGACCGGACTTTGCAACCGCACGCGCTTTTACAAGGATTTTTCAAAATTGTCGGAAAATCCTTCCGACGTGGCAGTCGTCGATTTTGACCTGAACAATCTCAAAGAAACCAACGATACCTACGGTCACAGCGCCGGGGATCAGTATATCCGATCCTGCGCTGCAATCATCGCCGAGATTTTTGATAAAATCGGAAAGTGCTACCGGGTTGGCGGAGATGAATTTGTGGTTTTAATCGAAAATGCATCCACAGTCGATCTGACCCATTACATGACAATGCTCGAGTCGCGCGTCAACGCAGCCAACCGCACCACCAGTGCCTCAACGATAAAAATGCAGATTGCTCTTGGATATGCCGTATACTCCCCCGAGACAGATAAGAACCTGGAAGACACTTACAACAGAGCTGACAAAATAATGTATGTAAACAAAAAAGAAAAAAAGAGATGCAACATGTCGAACAGCATATTGTGATATAAGTCAAAGGAAGCAGCTGCAATGAATCTCGCAGCTGCTTCCTTTGTTTCGGAATTATTTTAGGATTATTTAGGAGCTGTTTTATCAGAAATACCAGCCGCTGTTACTGCCATAATTGCCATAATTGAAATTGGAGTAACCGTCGGTGTAGTTGTTGTATCCGTTGAAGTACGAATTGCTCGTTCCGTACTTGTTGTAGGTGGAAGTCGCGCCGTACAGCTTGTTAAATGTGTTCAGGCTGTTGGCCGCCGCATTCTCGATGGTTCCCATCTTCGAACTGATATTCTCGGCAAAACCGCCGTCCTTTGCGAACAGTTCCTTCACCTTGTCGAAATCAGCCTCCTCTAGTTTCTTCGCGTCGACGGTCAGCTCACCGGACTTCGAAACCGTGATGCCAATCTCTTCGCGCGCCGTCTTGTTCGTTGAGACAATGCTGTCGAGTGTCTTCTTGAACGCAAGGTTCGCAGGGCCGGCGATATCGGTCAGACCGCCGTAAACCTCGTTAAAGTCCGCCACGAAATTCTTGATATTCTTAAGCAGGTTGTTTCTGTCATTCTCCTGCGCCGTCTTGCCCGTCTCGTCGTCCGTGTAGGTCATCTTACCGACTTTGAGCATATTCTCGACACTCGCCTGAATGCTGTTTGCTGACTTTTCCATCTTTTCATAGATTGCAAGCTGTTTGGTCGGTGTCTTGGACGCTAACGACGAGCTGGTGGTTCTTTTTCTGGTTGAACTGCTGTTTGACGTCGAAGTCCTGCTGCTGACAATCTTACCTGCACGGCTCCTTCTGGCATTGCGCAGGTTTCTTGACCGCAAAAGTGAATTTCTTGAACTGTTTATATTCATCTGAATCCTCTCCCCTTTTAATTTGCATTCCTATATGATACTTTTGTAAAGTCTGTTCCATCATTGTTTACGTAATATATATCGACCGTTCTGTATCAAATATTAACATAATTTACAAAATTGTCTAAAAATTTGCTGCTTATAGGTCGTGGCGTCACTACTCCTTTGGCTTCTGGTTCACGGTGAGGTTTACACCGTCAAGCCCGCTCACGGTGATGTTCCGGTTGACTTTGGCGTCGTAGGAGCCGGCATTGATGATGTCTGCAAGATCGATTCCGGTTGTCTCCCGCATCGACTCAAACAGCTTTGCCATGACTGCCGGGACATTGCCCGCCACCTGGTCGACACCGCTGGCGCCGCCGTCGCCGCCGATAATCGTGATCTTGTCGATCTGAGACAGCGGCTGGGAAATCTTTTCCGCAATGTCGGGAAGCACTTTGATCATCATCTCGGCCACTGCCGCCTTGTTGTACTTCGCGTAAGCCTCCGCCTTTTTCTCCATGGCCTCCGCCTCCGCAAGTCCTCTGGCCTGTATCGCCTCCGCCTCAGCGATGCCCTTTGCGCGCACCGCCGCTGCCTCCGCCTCGCCAAATGCCCGGATTCCCTGTGCCTCCTGCTCCTTCGAGTAGCGGTCTGCCTCCGCCTGTGCCTTTCTCGCCTCGGCTTCCCGCTGCGCCTCAAACTGCTGAGCCTCGGCTTCTTTCTGGCGCTGGTACAGCGCTGCGTCGGCCTTCTGCTGTGCCGCGTACTTTTCCGCCTCCGCCTGCTTTTTCACTTCCGCTTCCAGCGCGCGCTCCTTGACTGCGACCTGCTTCTGTTTCAGCTCAATCTCGCGCTCCTGCCTTGCGATATCCGCGTTTGCCGTGGAGATTTCTATCGTCTTTCGCTGCTCTTCCTTCTGTATCTGGTAGGCCGCGTCCGCCATCGCCTTCTTGGTGTCCGCGTCCATCTGCAGCTCGGATTTCTTGATGGCAAGCTCATTCTGCTTCTTTGCAATCTCAGTCTGAGCCGCCACTGCCGCGTCGTTGGAATCCTTGTCCGCCGCTGCCTGCGCCACCTTGATATCGCGCTCGCTCTCGGCCCTCGCGATCGCCGCTGCCTTCTTAATTTTCACGATGTTATCAATACCGAGATTCTCAATGACGTCGTTTGCATCCACAAAATTCTGCACATTGAAGCTGATAATATCAAGTCCCATCGCCGCCAGATCCGGCTCCGCATTCTCCTTGACAAGCTCCGCAAACTTCTGACGGTCGGAGACCATCTCCTCGAGACGCATACGCCCCACAATCTCACGCACGTTGCCCTCGAGAACCTCCCGCGCGACATTTGCGATATACTCTGTATTTTTATTCAGAAAATTCTCCGCCGCAAGCCGCAGTTTGTCCGGCTGATTGCTGATCTTCACGTTGACAGTGGCGTCCACGTTGATGTTGATATAATCGGCTGTGGGCACTGCGTTGCTCGTCTTGACGTCGATCGGAATCAGCCTGAGATTGAGCTTGTCGAGCCGCTCAAAGAACGGTATCCTGATGTTGGCCCGACCGATTACGACCTTTGACTTCTTCTTGATGCCTGAGATAATAAACGCCATATCAGGCGGCGCTTTCACGTACCCTATGCACAACAGCACAATCAAAAGCACGACCACAATTACCACAATCATAACTCCTGTCATTTTCATTCTCCTCCTTTGCATGAACTGTCAAACCAGATGCACACCCGCCAGCCTGTTTCGGCAAGTTCTTCCAGGCGGTGCGCATCAAAAAAAGTATGTAACCATCCAGAGCGGCGCCCCAGATGGTTACATACAGTATATCATAATTTTATACTCCTGTCACTTTTTAACGAAAAACTGTTTTTAAAAATACATTTTTCTGGCAATTACATTAAATTACACGTGTTATTTATACTGTGGAATCAAACATGCGCCCAACCTGCCGCTCCCGGTCCGACAGAATGTTTCTCCGGAACAGGTAGTCCGCGCTCTCAATCTGCTGGATCAGATCGTCGATGGAATCCGCGGTGAAAGTCACTTCCCCCTCAGCGTCATACGCGTACTCCTCGTCTCCTGCAAGCAGCTCCTCCGTGATGACTTTGCGCTCCTTTCGGCTCTCCTCTAGCCGCTCCTGCTGCTTTTTCTGCTCTGCCTTTTTCGCGGCTTTCTTCTCCTCCGCCTTCTTTGCGGCCTTCTTCTTGGCCAGGCGCTGCTGCGCTGTCTTGTTCTGCGCTTTGAACGAACTGTCCATCGTGGCAAAGAAGGATGCTGCGCCGTTGTCGTTCACGCTCATGCCGCAGTTCTTCATGCTCAGTCCCATGTTGGCAAGCTTGTTCTTAAGCTGTGTCAGCCCGCTTGCTCCCTTGGAGATAATGCCCTCGTACTGATTGCGGAAATTCTCATCCTCCGCCATGCGCTCGATTTTTTCCTCGTCGATCAGCACCACCATCTTGTTTGGGTTGGAGTAGCTCGACGCAGTCGCCTTGGCAAATTCTTTCTTGTCCTTGCTCACAAGGATAAAGTCCAGATTGCCGTATTTCTTTCTCAGCTCCTCATAATACTTTGCAGCCTTCTCTGTCAGCTCAGGCGTGCCGATTGTCCTGCCGCCGACCGGCGACTTTTTGGCAGTCTCCTCCTTCTTCGTGACGACAAGCTCCTCGCTCTCGTCCTTCCTCCTGCTGGTTTTTGATGTGTTGTAGTGCGCAGAAACACTCTCTGCAACGGCGGGCATACCCGCGGAAATAGTGCTCATCATTCATCCCTCCCTGATTATTATGCGGTTCAATTCCATTTGAACCGCTGATTTGTACACATCTGTCTCTATTCTACGCCTTCGCCTTAAAGCCTGCGCTCTCGGCCTCCGGCGTCCAGAATATACTGTTGTAGCGCACCTGCTCCTCAATCTCGCTGACATTTGTGGTGCGGATCACGGACTGGCTCGTCATAGCGCTGCACAGCTGTCCCAGCTCATTAAAGCGGTCTGCCGCGCAGATTTCGGTGCTGATATTATTGTAGTTGATCAGACGGCAGACGCAGCTTACGATTCTGCCCCCGGTCACGGCAGTGATGTCGTTCAGGCTTTTCATACAATCGGGAAGCTGTGAGAGATTGTCCTCAAGCCACTGTTCAATCTTCTTGTCCTTCGTCGCCCTGTAGTAGAGCCGCTCCGTGATTTCCACCCGGTACGAATCTGCCCGCATACACTCGAACGATTTTCGAACATACTTTGCATAGGCTGTGGGATTCCTGTATCTGACCTCCGATTCCCTGCTCACTTCTCTCGGCATTTCCTAAGCTCAGTCCCCTTTTATGCCCTGGCGTCAAACGGAACGTACTGTCTCTCGAGGTACATTTCCGTCAGCTTTTCCTGCTCCACAATCTCCGGCAGTTCCTCGTCGAGCTGATCCTGCACTGCCTCGCTGTCGCGCAACAGATCATCTAGCGCCTCCTCTGACAGTTCCTCTGGCATCTCGTCGAGCATCTCGTCAAGGATTCCTTCATCCTCCACGCCGAGCGCTTCCTTTGCAAGCTCCTCGCGCTTCTCCTCGGCTGTCTTGGGTTCAAGCTCCTTGGCCGCCTCGGCAATTTTCTCGCCAAGCTCCCGCGCCTCGTCCATGCAGTGCATCACCTGCTCCTGGTTAAACTGCTTTTTCACCGCGTCAATCTGGTCGTTATAGTTGTTGAACAGTTCGAGCTTCTGGGCAATCTCCTCCAGCGTGCCGCACTGCATATTTTTAAGGTCCGCTTTCTTACCTTCCAGAAAGTCCACCTGGGACTGTGCCTTCTGCACGCGCTCCATCCGCTCCTGTGTGCTTTTGAGCCCGTAGCCGGACTTTTGCGCAAAACCTGAAAACATGTTATTATTCAGCAAAATATTCATACTTCTCTCCTACTTCCCCTCAACCGCTCTCATACGTCTTTCGTCTCTTGTTTCCATAATCACATAACCATATGATTCTCTATTTTTTATATCGGTCTGTTTTCCAAAAGAATCAAGCCATGCTGTGCATTTTTTCCCGGAAAATGTCTTCCCTTTCCAGATTGACTGTGCTATACTGTACTATAGAGCACACCTTATCCATTGGCAGGGAACTGAGAGTTTTTCTGCCAGTCGCATAAATGGGCTTTTATTTATTGCAGAAATAATTGTGAAAATACAAAAAAGGAGAGATTGAATCGTGATGGAAAACAACACAGGCTTCCAGCGGAAGCCCAGGCGAAGCCTCAATGGAAGAATCCTGAGAAGCACCACCCTTAATATTCTCGTACTGGTAATTGTATGCTGCGGAATCATGGCGCTGGCGATGCAGTATCTGGCGACCAACATCCTGCTCGACAGCCTGCAGCCCATGGCGCGGCAGTCCGCCAAGACGGTGGAAGCCAACATCCACATGCTGGCGGACCGCATGATGACGCTCGCCGGGAAACTCAGCGGCAGCAGTGCATCCCGCGCGGAAATTCTGGCGGAGACAGCAGAGATCTACGAGCTGCACACCATTGCCCTGTACGATCTGGACGGCAGGCTCATTCAGGGTATTGACGGGGCGCCGCAGAGTCTGGACGGGGAGTTCTTTGCACTGCTTAAGGAGACCGATACTTGCACCACCGCCTCCTCCCCGAGTGTTCAGGATACGCTGGGAATCACCATGGGAATG
>CAMWOK010000031.1 GCA_947175845.1 uncultured Lachnospiraceae bacterium
TGCGGTATTCACTTACTGCCCGCTGGCCATTCGGTTTTCGGCGACCCGTGATCAGCGTCTAACTCACTGTGATATCACGAAGATTACGCTGCCGGGCACGATTCGGCGCATTGGGACAGGCGCCTTTGTCGAGATGAATTCACTGCGGGAGATTGCGATTCCGGAGGGGGTGGAGGAAATCGGGGAAGGGGCATTTTACAAGTGCGCATCCCTGAAACATATCACCGTTCCCGGGACAGTAAAGAAGATTGGAAAACATGCATTCCTGCGCTGCCGCAAGCTGGAACGGGTCTATGTGTGCGACGGTGTTTCTGAGATCGGCGATCGGGCTTTTCTGGACTGCAGCGCCCTAAAGACTGCCAGGATACCACAGTCGGTGCAGAATCTGCGGACAGCTCCGGACGGCCCGGGGGGATACGGGGTGTTTAACGGCTGTAAGAAGCTGACTGTACATGGCCCGAAAGGGAGTGACGTCGAGAAGTACTGCCGGGAAATGGGGATTTTGTTCGAAGACAGTGCGGACTGAAAAATGGGGGAGGATTTACAATGAACATTAAACAGGCAAAAGAAGATATCAAAAATGCGGTTTCTGCCTACCTGACAAAGGATCAGTTCGGGAATTATGTGATTCCCCTCGAGCGGCAGCGCCCGGTCTTTCTGATGGGGGCGCCGGGCATCGGCAAGACAGCGATCATGGAACAGATTGCACAGGAGCTGCAGATTGGCCTGATCAGTTACTCGATGACGCACCACACCCGGCAGTCGGCGCTCGGACTTCCGTTTATCGTAAAGAAAAATTATGGCGGTGTGGAGTACAGCGTCAGCGAGTACACAATGAGTGAGATTATCGCGTCGATCTATGATTTGATGGAGGAGACCGGCCTGAAGGAGGGGATATTGTTTCTCGACGAGATCAACTGCGTCTCGGAGACGCTTGCGCCCTCGATGCTGCAGTTTCTGCAGTACAAGACCTTTGGACGCCACTGCGTGCCCGGCGGCTGGATTGTCGTCACGGCAGGGAATCCGCCGGAGTACAACAACTCTGTGCGCGCGTTCGACATTGTGACCTGGGACCGCCTGAAACGGATCGACGTCAGTCCCGACTATGAAGTCTGGAAGGAGTACGCTTACGCCAGGGGGATCCACCCTGCGATAACGACGTATCTGGATGTGAAAAAGGATGACTTCTATGAGATAGAGACCACAGTGGACGGAAAAAGCTTTGTGACAGCGCGCGGCTGGTGCGACCTCTCCGACATGGTAAAACTCTATGAGCAGAAAGGGATTCCGGTCACAGAGCAGCTCGTTGTCCAGTATCTGCAGAACAAAAAGATCGCCAAGAGTTTTGCCGTGTACTATGATTTGTTCAAAAAGTACCAGTCCGATTACCAGATTGACAAAATTATGGCCGGAAAGGCCGGAAAGGAGATCGTAAAGCGCGCGGTGGCGGCAAAATTTGACGAGCGCCTCTCACTGCTGGGGCTGCTCACGGACGGCCTGATCGGCGTTCTGCGCGAGATCTCCGCGCAGGAGGGAGCCATCATGGAGCTGGTGAACTGCCTGAAACTGATGCGGGCGGATTTTGTCGTGGAGACGGATTATGCGGAAGTGGTCAAGCGCCGGATTTCTGAGGAGCACAAGGCAATCGCTGTCGGAAAAAAGGCGGGAAATCTTTCCGCGGACCGCGAGTACGTCCTGAACCTCACCATTGCCGCCCTGGACGAGCAGCTCAAGCTGACAGCCGAGAAGAGTCCCGCAAGCGGGGAGGCCGCGTTCAAACTGCTCAAATCAGATTTTGACAGGAGAAAAAAAGCGCTCACCAAACGTGTTTCACAGGTGGATGCAAACCTGACCAATGTGTTCGAATTCTGCGAGGAAGCGTTTGAGGCGGGAAGCCAGGAGATACTGATTCTGGTGACAGAGCTGACCATCAACAGCTACGCCGCGCACTTTATCGGAAAATATGGCTGTCAGGCGTATTTCAGACACAACAAGGACATGCTGTTCACAGAGCGGAAGAAGGACATCTTAGCGGAGATTGATGAGCTGATGAAGTAACGGCGCAGACTTGTTTGGCGGGATGGAGTACTCGAGCGTGATCAGTAGAAAGGATTGCACATTTGTTGCACATTGACAGGCAGAGGGATGATAAAAAATGGGAAATTATAATTTTAAGGTAGATTTAAAAGGAATTATACGGCTGCTCAGCGACAATCTGTACTCGAGCGACAAAGTGTTTCTGCGGGAGCTTCTGCAGAATGCGGTGGATGCAGTCAACGCAAGGAAGAAGGCGGATTCCGGTTACAGGGAAGGGAAGATCACGGTAACTTACCAGAATAGGAAAAACAGCGCGCAGCTGATCTTTGCGGACAATGGAATCGGGTTGACAAAGGAGGAAATCCACTCGTTCTTGTCCGTGATCGGACAATCCTCCAAGCGCGATGCCGCCATGCGCAGCAGCTTTATCGGACAGTTTGGCATCGGGCTGTTGTCCTGCTTTCTTGTGACCAATGAGATAAAGGTCATCACGCGCTCTGCCGCGGAGGAGAAGGCGTACCAGTGGGTCGGAAAGAGCGACGGCTCCTATGTGATTACAGAGCCGAAGCAGGGGATGGAGCCGGGCACGCAGGTATATCTGAGACTCACCGGAAGCAAGTATGAATGCTTCACGGAGCAGGAGATTGTGAAAGATTTGTCAGAGTACAGCTTTCTTTTAAAAACACCCGTGATGTTTGAGGGAGAGAATCTGAGGCAGACGGTCAACAACAGCTATATTCCGTGGCGCCAGCCATTTTGCATGGCGGATGATATCATGGGCTTTGGGGAGCAGGTCTTTGCGGAGAATTTCTTTGACGTGATCCCGCTAGTCGGCGACGGCATCAAGGGATATGCCTACATTTCCACCAGGCAGGCAAGCGCAAACACCACCATACAGCACAAGATTTTTCTGAGAAATATGTATGTCACGGACGACGGCAGGGATCTGATTCCCAAGTGGGCATTTTTTACGCGTTGTATTGTCAATCTCGACGATCTGACACCCACGGCGTCCCGGGAAGGGTTCACGCGGGACGGCAGGCTGATGAAGGCGAAGGGGCAGATTGAGAAATGCATTTTTGACTATTTTGTGTCGCTGTCGCAGTATGATGTCAGAAAGCTCAAGCAGCTCACACAGATTCACAATGTGGCAATCAAGTCGCTGGTGATGGAGAACGAACAGATTTTTAAACTGTTTTTCCCGTTTCTGACGTTTCCGACCAACCAGGGGACGATGACAGGATTTCAGATTGTGAGTGCTTCGAAGAAGGTTCCTGTGAATTACTGTGTGGAGATTGATGACTTCCGGCGGCTCTGCCCGCTGGTGGAGGGGACAAAAAGCCTGCTTGTCAACGGCGGTTACATCTATGATGCCGGCATTTTGCAGAAGCTGCCGAAATTTTACAAGAATGTCCGGATAGAAGTGTTTGACAACAGTTCCTACGACCATCTGCTGGCAGATCCGCCGCAGGATTTTGCGGCTCAGATGGCGCTGTTTCTCGCGTGTGCGCAGCAGGCGCTGGAGAACTTTCACTGCGGTGTGGCACTCAAGCAGTTTTCGCCTGCCAGCCTGCAGGCGCTGTATGTGCAGGGCGAGGATACACTGTTTGCCGAGACCATGGATGGAAGCAGCTTTTCAGGGTTCTTCGAGGGCTTTGATTTCGGGGAGGAAGACGAGGAGAAAAACCGAAATATGCTCTACCTGAACAGCAGCAACAGCTTTGTGCAGGGGCTTGGCCGGGTGCTGGACGAGGAGCTTGCCCGCAACCTGGCGCAGGTCATATACATACAGTCGCTGCTCGCCGGGCACTACACGCTGGGCGGAGAGCAGCTGGAACTGATGAACAGAAGTTTGCAGCGGCTGATGGAGCGCGCGCTCTACGGGGGCAGATAAGGAGGGAATATGACATACGAAGGCGTCAAAACATCACAGATTCAGTCGGAAGAGATCCGCAACCTGGTCGCCAGGACACAGGAGCTGACGCGGGGCAGTTATGATCTGTACGACCAGAATTACAAAATTCTGTCAACCCTTCTCAAGCGGCTTCTGGGACTGATGAAGCAGGAGAAGGAGTGGTATCTGTATTTTTATACCCTGTATGAACTGCTGTACCTGAACATGCGCGACAACAACTTTACGGAGATTGTAAAATACGCGGAGCTCTACTACAAAGACAGCGCGCTGTATATGGATCGGGAGCTGCCAAACTATCCGGACACAAACATGGCATATGTCAACGTCTGGACCTACAACATGATTTTTCAGGCGTATTATCAGTATTATCAGATTGATGATGTCCGGATGGAAGCGTTTATGAAGCAGTACGAGGAGGCGGCGCTCAGGTATGGTAAGACGTACAATTATTACAGTGACGAGATGCAGCTTGCCATTATGTACATGGATGTGGACCGGGCTGAGCGGGCGGCGCGCAAATTTCTTCTGTATGAAAAGGAGATGCGTAGCTGCTATATCTGCGGGCATCTGCAGTATCTGTTTCATTTTCTGCTAATCGGGCAGGAGCGGCAGGCGGAGGAGCTGATGCTGGATTACATCCACAAAAGGATTCCGAAAAAGCATGTGTGGTGTTACCAGTACTGTCAGCGGGCGGAGCCGGATTCCCTGTATCTGGATATGATGGAGCTGTGCGTGCGCAGCGGGAAACAGGAGATGTTTCGGCATTATTACGAAACATACTGGATGGAGCTGCCGCACGAGACGCGCATGGATGAGGATGCGGACTCTTTTCAGAGACTGCTCGCCGCACATGGCGGCTGTTTTGACCAGCTCGACAAGGATATCGGGAAGGCGGCCGAGGATATCGGTGAGGAGCGCAAGGAAACGACGGTGAACAACATGAATGCATTTCTGGAATGGTGGTGCTATTTCTCGCTGCTTGACCAGAGCGGTGTGCATGAGATTTCCGTGCAGTTTCCAGGGCTGGAGACGGATGGTCAGGGCAGGGCTGCCACGCGGACCGTCAGCGAGTACATGCAGGCGAAGGCAGATCAGTATGGGGAGAAATTTGCCAGGGCGCGTGCGCAGTTTGACTATGGAGTTACAAAGGAGTCCTATCGGAGATGTTTTGGCCTGTGAGCTGCTGAGACAGCAGATGTGAAACAGGCTGTGCAGGAGGGGGAGCGGATGTACAAAAGAGCTTTTCAAAAGAGGGTGGAAATAGCAGCCCTGCTTGCAGGACTGACATTGTCCGGCGGGTGCGGGCAGGATTCCGGGCAGTCCATGCAGCCCGGACTGTCCGAAAAGGAGACTGCACAGGCTTTGTCTGACACAGGGGATTGGCAGCAGTGCCCGGCAGGGCAGCTGACGGACTATCTGGAGGAGGAAGGGACAGGGCGTTCCTATGCGTATGCGCGGATTCTGATAGCGGTGGACGGTTTGGGACAGGACAGTATAGACCGTGCAAAGGCTGTTGATGTCAGGGAAGGCACAGCGTACATTTCCTGGCAGGCATTTCAGACTGCCGAAGAATTTGAGACGTATTACTTTGCGCAGGAACTTGCTGACAGCCAGCTGCCGCAGGAATGCGTGGCTGAGCTGGCATATTATCAGTACCAGCTTGAGGAGGACGATTACGCAGTTGATATATACCGCTATTTAAATGCGCGCTATGGCAGCAGGGAAGTCCCCATTCAGGCAAGCTCAAGCGATGAGAAATCATATCGTTTGTCACAGTTGAATCCGACATTGGTAACGAGGGAGCTGGCGGTGCGGGACCGCGTTCTGTATGGACTTGAGCAGAGGGATGCGCTGGAGTGTGTATTGCAGGAGCCTGTAAAAGAATTAATTCTGAATTTTGGCAGACAGAAATTGCAGGGAAGAGGTAATGCCGGATGGGCGCAGCGCGCAACCCCTCTGAGTGAGGAAGAACTTTACTGGATCGACCATGAGGAGCGCATCACCACCTTCAAAGACCCGGATCGCTGCTTTACGGAAGTGGGGGCAGTCGAGATGAACTTCGGGATGCGCTGGGGTCGTTTTGCCATGCTGAAGGAAGCAGACTATCATGTTGTTCTGCAGGAGGGAGGACCTGCGCTGGACATTCATTTTGCATTCCAGAAGGAGATCCCGGAGGATGGCTTTGAGACGCGGCTGTACAACCGTCTGTGCATGAGCGAGCCATACGAGATGCGCGTGACAGACCAGGATACAGGTGAACTGCTGCAGAAGATGGTTGTGGAGATGAGCATCGAGGTGCCGGATATGATCACCTTTGCGGATTACGACGGGGACGGCTATCTGGATATGAAGGTTGATATGCCCACGCACTGGAACGGCAAAAGGGCTGTGGTCGACGAATTTTCCTGGATGGACTATTATCTGATATGGGAACCGGATGAAGGGGTGTTTGTGCACAGAGATAAACGCGAGATTCAGCAGCAAGGCGAATCAGTGATGTATGACGTGCAGCCGGGAGACACACTGTGGGAAATCGCAGAGCGCTTTTATGGTATGGGTGCACGCTATACCAAGATAGAGGCGGCAAACGCAGAGTTGCTGTCTGAAAATAAGTACCTGATGCCGGGAGTGGTGCTGGAGATTCCGGCGCAGTAAAAGTGTCAGTACAGCGTTGTCGTCAGTCGACAATGCTGTACTGACACTTTTACTGCGAAAAAAGAAAGAAAAAGGCTTGACAAATAATTGAATATATGATTAAATGTTCATATATTGAAACGCAATAAAAAATTATCTCAGGAGAGGAAGGTGAAGGAGTGGGAGATACAAACAAGAGTGCAGAGAGGGAGCCGGCGGAAATAATGGAAGATCTGGCAGCTGTGTTCAAGATATTCGGGGATTTTACCCGGCTGACAATATTAACGCTGCTCATGGACCACGAGGAACTGTGTGTGGGTGATATCGCAGAGCGGCTGAATATGACCCAGTCAGGCGTGAGCCACCAGCTGGCGCTTCTGAAACAGAGCAAGCTTGTTAAGACAAAGCGCGATGGAAAGAGCATCTACTACTCGATCGCAGACGAGCATGTCTCCGCGATTATCCGAATCGGGATGGAGCATGTGCTCGAGGAGTAGCAAATTAATTAAAACGAGGAAACAGGAGGAATTTCACAATGAAAAAAACGTACAAGATCGAGGTGGACTGTGCAGCGTGCGCTGCAAAGATGGAGGAAGCGGCAAATAAAACAGCTGGCGTCAAGGAGGCCACGGTTGCATTTATGCCGCAGAAGATGAAGGTTGAGTTCGAGGAGGGCGCAGATGCGGCCGCTGTGATGGCTGAGGTGCTCAGAAACTGCAAAAAAGTCGAATCTGACTGCGAAATCTTTCTGTAAACAGCTTTAATTTGGATAAATACGATAAAAGTGGCTCTGCCGTCGGTGCAAGAGCCATTTTAATCCGCAAAATTCGGGAAGGATGTGGAAAAATGACGAAAAAACAAAAAAAAGTACTGATCCGAATCATTGTGTCAGCTGTGCTGGTCGGGCTATTGTGTCTGGTGCCCGTGGAAAACCAGTATGTCCGGCTGGCGTTGTTTCTGATTCCATACCTCGTGATCGGGTACGATATTTTGAAGAAGGCCGTGCTTGGGATTGTCAACGGGCAGGTCTTTGACGAGAATTTTCTGATGGCGATCGCCACGGTTGGCGCGATTATCCTCGGCGAGTATGTCGAGGGCACAGCCGTGATGCTGTTTTACCAGATCGGCGAGCTGTTTCAGAGCTATGCGGTGGGAAAGAGCCGCAGAAACATATCGGCGCTCATGGATATCCGGCCGGATTATGCCAATATCGAGCAGGATGGCCAGCTCGAGCAGGTCGACCCGGATGACGTGGAGATCGGGACTGTGATCGTGGTGCAGCCGGGCGAAAAGGTGCCGATCGACGGCGTGGTTGTGGACGGAAGTTCCACGCTCAACACGAGCGCCCTCACCGGGGAGAGCCTTCCGCGGGAGGTGCAGCCGGGCGACGAGGTGATCAGCGGCTGTGTAAATTTATCAGGACTGCTGCGCATAGAGACTACAAAGGAGTTCGGCGAATCCACGGTGTCTAAAATATTGGATCTGGTGGAGAACTCCAGCATGAAAAAGTCTAAGTCGGAGAATTTTATCACCCGCTTTGCAAAGTATTACACGCCGGCGGTCTGTATCGGGGCGCTTGCGCTTGCCTTGCTGCCGCCCGTGGTCAATCTCGTGCTGGGAAATCCGCCGGCGTGGTCACAGTGGGTGATCCGCGCGCTCACCACCCTTGTCATCAGCTGTCCGTGCGCGCTTGTCATCTCGATACCGCTCAGTTTCTTCGGCGGCATTGGCGGCGCGTCCGCTAAAGGAGTGCTTGTGAAAGGCTCCAATTACTTAGAAGCGCTCGCGGAGACAACGTATGTGGTGTGCGACAAGACGGGGACGCTGACAAAGGGCGTCTTTGCGGTGACGCATCTCGAGGCGGCAGACGAGATGGCGGAGAATGTGCTCCTCGAGATGGCTGCACACGCGGAGTGTTACTCTGGCCACCCAATCAGCAGGAGCCTGAAGGAAGCGTATGAGCAGCGGACAGGGAAGCAGGTCGATGCGTCCAGGGTCACAGATGTGGAAGAGATCAGCGGGCATGGGGTGTCGGCAGTCATAGATGGAACAAAGGTTTGTGCAGGAAACGCCAGGCTTATGAAACTGCTGAATATCCCTTATGCAGCTCCGCAGAAAACCGGCACAGAAGTACATGTTGCGATCAGTGGGAGCTATGCCGGCTATATTCTGATCTCAGATATTGTCAAACCGAATGCGAAAACTGCCATTGCAGCGCTGAAAGAGGCGGGTGTCAGGCAGGTGGTCATGCTGACCGGCGACGCGAGGAATGTGGCGGAGTCCGTGGCGGCGGAGCTTGATGTGGATGTGGTAAAGAGCGAACTGCTCCCGGCAGACAAGGTTTCTGAGGTGGAGCGCCTTCTGGCTGAGAAAGGCGGAAAGGAGCGTCTCGCCTTCGTCGGGGACGGCATCAACGACGCGCCGGTGCTGTCGCGGGCCGACATCGGGATTGCGATGGGCGCGCTGGGGTCCGATGCGGCGATCGAGGCGGCCGACATCGTGCTGATGGACGATGACCCGGCAAAAATTGCAACGGCGATCCGGATCGCGCGAAAGACGCTGAGCATTGTGCATCAGAATATCGTCTTTGCGCTGGCTGTCAAGTTTGCGTGCCTTGGGCTGGGGGCATTTGGTTTTGTCAATATGTGGTGGGCAATCTTTGCGGATGTCGGCGTCATGATTATCGCGGTGCTGAATGCCATGCGGACATTGCGATCATAAAAAACGTTTATTGATGTGAGGCTGGTTATGCATAGTTTACATTCAGAGAAAAGCAGGAGTACAGACAGACGGAAAAAAGCGCTCGAGGCGGTAGAGTTTTGTGCGGTGATAACAATATGTATATTTATGTATTTTCATGAGCGGGGCGGCGGAATGCGGCCTGAGGCCGCCGCGCTGCCGGCTCTGGGCGACAGAATTGTGTTCGGAACCTATCTCAAAGAGCCGATTGTGTGGAGAGTGCTTCGGGCGGAGACCAATGGAGAAGTGGTGCTGATTGCTGAGAACATTCTGACTATGAAAGCATTTGACGCGGCGGACAGCGGACAATTTAATGAAGATGATCGCGAGAATGACTACTGGAGTATTCATGAGACAGAGGCGGACAGCGACCTGGAATTACAGGCGTATGTGCGCGGAAACAGCCGCTGGGCAGACTCAGATATCAGGGCATGGCTCAATTCGGACCGGGAGAACGTGATCTATGACGGGATTGGACCAGTTCCGAGCGCACTGGCGGCGCGAAAGAACGGGTACGCGGACGAGCCGGGGTTTCTCAACGGCTTTACGGACGAGGAGAGAGAAGCGATCGTGCCGACGGAGAACCTGACAAAAGGAAACGGTCTGGACGGCGGGGAGGTCCGCAGTACAGATTTGGTGTACCTGCTCTCAAAGGAAGAATTGTCATGGCTTGCCGAGGCGGATATCGGCGTCCGGGCGAAGCCGACCACACAGGCAGTCGAACAGGATCAGACCACATGGTACAACATATATTCCCTGGAATTTGGGGTTGACACATTCTACTGGTGGCTTCGCGACCCCGTTCCGGATATGGCAAGCAACTGTTATTTTATTGATAACGGTTATTCGGCGAAGCTGCTGCGCAGCGTGCCGGCAGGCACAGAGGGAATCGGGGTGCGTCCGGTGGTGAAAGTTGACACGAAAAAAATAACGCTTGTGCGCAAAGAAGCAGACAGCGATATGGAAGAGCCAAACGATCAGTCAGACAGTGCAGAATCAGCTGGCTGAATAAATATGATGAAAGGCATGATCGATGTACAATATTGGAATTTGTGATGACGAGAAGGACACCTGCACACAGATAGCAGATATGATATACGAATATGACAAAAGAAACAAAGTCGGTATTGAGGTTATGATATGGAATACCGGGGAGGCGCTGTATCAGGCTCTGGCGGGGAAACAGCCGGTTGACCTGCTCTTTCTGGATATCGAACTGGTGTCCACAGACGGCATACAGATCGGCAGGCTGATACGCCAGGAGCTGGAAAATCTGGATCTGAGCATCGCCTATATCTCTTCAAAAAGCAGCTATGCACTGGAACTTTTCAAAATTCATCCGATTGATTTTCTCATAAAACCGATCACAAAACAGGATATCAGCGATACAATCCAGGAGGCGCTTCGCCTGTACAACCGGGGAAATACAATGTTTTCGTACAGGGCAGACGGCCGCCACTGCAGGCTTCCCTACCGGGAAATCCTGTATTTTTACAGTGACAACAAGAAGATTAATATGGTCACGTCGGATACAACGATACAGTTTACCGGAAAACTCAGGGATTTGGTGGATGTCATACCAGATAACTTCATACAGATACATCAGTCCTACATCATCAATCTGAATCATATGAACGAGTGCAGCTATGAGCTTGTGCGGATGCGCGGGGGTGTGGAGCTGAATATCAGCCAGCCATACAGAAAGCAGGTCAGAAAACAGATTATGGAGTATTCATGGGGACGGGATTGTTGAGGATGCTGGTATATCATATTGGAGTTATATATATCATTTGGAGATACCTGCATTGCTTCTTTGACACAGTGCGGGTAAAGAGGCGCGGAGTGACTGCTGCGTATGGCATCTATCTGACTGCTGCCTGTATATTTGACGGACTGCAGCCTGCAAGGCTTACAAGATTTCTGATTGACACAGCCCTGCTTTACCTGCTGGCACAGATGTACCACGGGAAGCAGGGGAAAAAACTGCTGGCGGCAGCACTGATACAGGGAATGAATCTGTTTTGCGAGACTTTGGCAGTGTATTTGCTGTATGACGGCGTTGTGGACGGGCGTTACGGCGCAGAGATGTACTATGCAGTTTTTCTCTTCATGTTCTTGGCGGAGCGCATGATGGAAAAGTTCTGTATCCGCAACATTAAGGAGAGCACAGTTCTGCGGCATTGGGATCTTCTCATATTCCTGCCGGCGATCAGCGTCGTCATGGTTTTTGTGATGATTGTGTTTGACTTGCACAACAGGTATATCGGTTCTGCGGTCAGTGCCTCCATCATCTGTCTGAATCTGATTGTTTTCTACATCTGTGATGAACTGATGGGGGCATATGTGAAACTGAAAGAAAGCGCGCTTGCGGCGCGTCAGCTTGAAGGCTATTCCAATCAGCTCAATGTCGTGATGCGGTCGGAGGAGCGGGTTCGGGGGCTTCGGCATGATCTGAAACATCACTTATATGAAATACAGATGATGGCGGACCGGGAAAAAACAGAGGAGATTAAGGACTATGTCCGCCACATGCAGGAGGACTTGCAGGGTGACGGGGCATATATCAGCAGCGGCAATCAGGACATTGACAGCCTGGTCAATCTGCTGCTTGAGCGGGCCAGGAGAGAGCTTGGAACCGTCAGATGTCATGTGTGTGTGCCGCAGAAGCTGGATATCGCTGCATTTGACTGGAATATTATTCTCGGAAATCTGATGGACAACGCGATTGAGGCGGCCAAAAACTCGGCGGATAAGTATCTGCAGGTCACGATTCGTTACGGGAAGGGAATGCTTTATATTGCGATCAAAAATACTTTCAGCGGGGAGTTGGTGAAGGCGGGGGACCACTATTTGTCCACCAAAGTTTGTGCAGGCACTGAGGATGCACCGCTGCACGGCCTGGGGCTTCGGAATGTGCGGCGGATTGTGGATAAGTATGACGGGAGCATGGAGTTAGGTGACAAGGAAGGCATCTTTACAGTCAGAATCCTCATGTATGTCACAGTCAGTGACGGGCAGGAAAACGTGTAGACAATGGATTTCGCCAGTTTGAATACGGATTTCGCCGTTTTGAACAAAAATATTAACTGGTATGCTATACTGATTCGATACAGGTGGTGCCGGCATTTTGCCGTGAAGAGACAGGTCGAAGAGGTAACAAAATATGATACACACAGAGGACAGTTTTGTGAGGAAAGCATATCAGGCATTGGTCAGAAGAGGGGCTGCGCGCGCGTCCATGTTTGTTTCTAGCACAGTGACGGACATGGATATCGACGCGTTTGAGACGGAGTTTGGCATCAGACTTCCAGCACTGTTTTGCGCTTATCTGAAAGCGTACTGCTACGATTTCACGACGATATGTGCGCCTGTGCCGCTGGATGGCATGGCGCACGCCGGGCCGGAGAGTGAGAAGGGGCTGTGCTGGATTGAGCTTGTTTCACTGCCGAGGGAGGATCCGCTCAGGAACCTGTATGCCGGCATGGAGAGCTTCCGCAGGGTCTGCACAGACAGGGAGCTGGTGAATCTGAACCTGGAAGCGGTCAAAAACTTTGTGCCGATCGGGGAGATGGGCGGTGCACTGTGCATGGATTTGAGCAAGACGAAGGTAGCGGTGGATGATCCTGCCACATGGCAGATCTGCCGTTTCAGGGAGGCGGTATTTGACTGGCGTGGAGCAGGGTATATTGATGACAGGGGCGTGGTGAGCGGCGAGAAGCTGTTCCCGGACTTCAAAACCCTGCTGGAGGTATATTTTTGCGGCAGGTATGACCGCGCATATGAGCAGCAGCTGAGAGCGTGCGGGGAGGAGATGCCGGACTACAGTTTTTATATCTGGGAGAAAAAGGTTTGAACAGAGGAGAAGGCGCTGTGTATCAGCGCTTTTTTTGTGACTTTGCAGATAATGAAATTAATGCTTGTGGTATTGGCAATTTAGAAATATAATAAAAGTATAAACTGATGAAAGGAAGTAACTACGAAGGAATGAAATAGTTACGAGGAAACGGAAATGGGCGGCTTTTTTGGAGTAACATCACAGCAGGATTGTGTATTTGATTTGTTTTTTGGCATTGATTACCACTCCCACTTAGGAACGCGGCGCGGCGGTATGGCAGTGTACGGGTCCGAGGGGTTCAACCGGGCCATTCACAACATTGAGAACGCACCGTTCCGCACCAAATTTGACAAGGACGTGAGTGGGATGCACGGAAATTATGGGATTGGCTGTATATCGGACTATGAGCCGCAGCCGCTGATCATCCGCTCTCACCACGGCACGTATGCACTGACTACGGTGGGGAAGATCAACAACACGGACGAGCTGATGCAGCGGTTGTTTGACGTGGGACATGCGCACTTTCAGGAGATGAGCGGCGGGGAGATCAACGCCACGGAGCTGGTCGCGGCGCTCATCAACCGCAGGGAAAACCTGATAGAGGGCATGAATTTTGCGCTGGAGTCCATCGACGGTTCCCTGTCCATCCTGCTGATGAACAAGGCCGGTATCTATGCGGCGCGGGACAAGTATGGCAGAACGCCGATTGTGATCGGGAAGAAGGACGACGGATTCTGCGCGTCCTTCGAAAACTTTGCATACAAGAATCTTGGGTATACGGATTATAAGGAACTGGGTCCGGGAGAGATTGTGGTGATGACAGAGAAGAACTGCGTCACGCTTGTCAACCCGCAGAAAGATATGAAAATCTGTACGTTTTTGTGGGTTTATTACGGGTATCCCGCAAGCTCCTACGAGGGCGTCAATGTGGAACAGATGCGCTACCGCTGCGGGGAGAAGATGGCGCAGCGCGACAATGTGGAGCCGGATATCGTGGCGGGCGTGCCAGACTCGGGTATCGCCCACGCGGTGGGGTATGCCAACGAGTCCGGGATTCCGTTTTCGCGGCCGTTTATCAAGTACACTCCGACCTGGCCGCGCTCTTTCATGCCGACGATACAGAGCAAGCGCAACCTGATTGCCAAGATGAAACTGCTGGCGGTGGACGAGCTGATCAAGGACAAGAGCCTGCTGCTTATTGACGACTCGATCGTCAGGGGGACACAGCTGCGGGAGACGACGGAGTTTCTGTATCAGAGCGGCGCGAAGGAGGTGCACATCCGGCCCGCGTGCCCGCCGCTTTTGTATGGCTGCAAATACCTGAATTTTTCGCGCTCCTCGTCGGAGATGGACCTGATCACAAGGCGCGTGATCGAGCGGCTTGAAAATGGCAATGTGACGAAGGAGCTTCTGCAGGAGTACGCGGATCCCGAGTCCGAGAAGTACGGGCAGATGGTGGAGGAGATTCGAAAGGAGCTTAATTTTACGTCGCTGCGCTTCAACCGGCTGGACGACATGCTGGACGCGACGGGGAGTGCGCACTGTAAACTCTGCACATACTGCTGGGACGGGAAAGAATAGGAACCGTGTGATGCTGTAGCGAGAAAGGCGGCGGAGAATGAAAGAAGAACGGCAAAAGAAAATTGTATCAATCAAGGTAAAGCTGCTGGGAATCATACTTCCGGTGGTCATTGTCATCATGATACTGCTGGTGGGGATACTGTATTTTATCTCCAAAGATATTATCAAGGAGTATTCAGAAAATCTGCTGCGCTCCTCGATCGACAACCAGACGAATCAGATAGAGGCGTGGCTTGATGAGAATCTGTCGGCGTTTGGCGCGGCGAAGCAGATGATCGAGCAGACCCGGCCTGACAGGCAGCAGCTGCAGGCGATTCTGGACAGCTACTACGGCTATCATGACAATTACCCGGATGGTCTGTATATCGCGGACGAGCGCGGAAAACTGATGACGGCGTCCGGCTCGGCGAAGACGGAGGCGGATCCGACACAGTCTGTGTGGTACAGGGAGGGTCTGACCCGCTGGAATATGGGCCTGACCAACGCGTACACCAACGCGGAGGGCAGCAACGTCATCAGCGCGTCCGGAATTCTCGATGATCAGTCCGGCACAATCAAGGTGCTCTCCGCCGACCTCACACTCGAGCGAATCAGTATTATTGTAAACAGTTACATAGAGATGGAACAGGCGCAGGCGTTTCTGGTGAGCAGCACGGACGGCACGATCCTGGCACACCATGAAAACAGCCTGATCTCGACGAAGCTGGGCGAGTCAAAGGACGCCTTTATGCGCGATATCTGGACGAAGGTAGAGCAGTGGGATTTTGACATGGCGGAGATTGACAGCAATATGACGGCATTTTCCCAGATACAGGGGACGGACTGGGTGCTGGTATCCTACATTCCCACAAAAGTGATCTACGCGGATATTGACAGCGTAAGAAACATGATGCTGGTGATCGGACTGCTGTCCATCATTGTGCTGGCAGTGCTGGTAGAACGGGTGGTTCACTTTGTGATCCGGCCGGTCAAGGAGCTGATCAAGGTGATCACGGCGATGACAAGCGGCGATTTTACAGTGGAGATCCGGGCGGGAAGCAACGACGAGATTGGGATTATGAGCGGTCATGTGCAGGAGTTTATCCTGTCCATGCGGCAGATGATCGCCTCGATCCACACC
>CAMWOK010000032.1 GCA_947175845.1 uncultured Lachnospiraceae bacterium
CGGCGGGGGATCTTCTATGGATACAGCCAAGGCAATCGGTATCATCATCAACAATCCCGAATTTGAAGATGTTGTGAGTCTCGAGGGAGTTGCACCGACTAAGAACAAATGTGTGCCTATTTTCGCAGTGCCGACCACAGCGGGAACAGCGGCGGAAGTGACGATCAACTATGTTATCACGGACGTTTCAAAGAACCGCAAGATGGTGTGCGTGGACCCGAAAGACATTCCGGTTGTGGCATTTGTGGACCCTGAGATGATGGCAACCATGCCTAAGGGACTGACAGCGGCAACTGGTATGGATGCGCTCACACACGCGATCGAGGGATACATCACAGCGGGCGCGTGGGAGCTGTCCGACATGTTCCACCTCAAGGCAATCGAGATCATCGCGCGCTCGCTAAGAGGTGCGGTTGACAACACACCGGAGGGCAGGACAGATATGGCACTTGGACAGTACGTTGCAGGTATGGGCTTCTCCAACGTAGGACTTGGAATCGTGCATTCCATGGCACATCCACTCGGCGCGCTGTACGATACGCCGCACGGTGTCGCAAATGCGATTATCCTGCCGACGGTCATGGAGTACAACGCCGAGGCGACAGGCGAGAAGTACCGCGAGATCGCAAGGGCAATGGGCGTACAGGGTGTGGACGGCATGTCCCAGGATGCGTACCGCAAGGCTGCGATCGACGCAGTGAAGAAGCTGTCTCAGGATGTTGGAATCCCGGCAGATCTCAAGGAGATTGTCAAGAGGGAGGACATCCCGTTCCTTGCACAGTCTGCGTATGATGATGCGTGCAGACCGGGCAATCCCAAAGAGACCAGCGTGGAAGATATCACAAAGCTCTACGAGTCATTGATTTAGTTCAGATACGAAAAAACGACCGCGTTTGCGGTCGTTTTTTTCACGGCGTCCCGAGAAGGTATTTGCAGACATCCCGAGAAGGTATTTGCAGACACCCAGAGGAAGTGTGCCATCACATCAGATTTGCAAAAAAGGAAGCCCCGATGACAGTCAGAAGTCCTGCGACGGCGATTGCCAGACTGCTCATGGCGCCTTCCACTTCTCCAAGCTCCATGGCTTTTGCTGTGCCGATTGCATGGGAGGCTGTGCCGAGCGCCAGCCCTTTCGCGATTGGCTCCTCGATTCGAAAGAGTTTGCAGACAAAGTCTGCGATGACATTTCCCAGAATTCCAGTGACGATAATGACGGCTACCGTGATGGTCTGGATGCCGCCCAGCTCCTCGGAGATGCCCATTCCGATCGCGGTGGTGATGGATTTGGGAAGCAGCGTCACATACTGCTCGTGGGTCAGGGAGAACAGCTTTGCCAGAACAAGGACGCTTACAAGGCTTGCGAGCACGCCCGCGGTGATTCCGCCGGCGACGGCTTTGAGATTCTTTCGGAGCAGACCGAGCTGTTGATACAGGGGGACTGCGAGACAGACCGTGGCGGGTGTCAGCAGGTAGCTGATATACCTGGCACTCTCATTGTACTGCGTGTACTCTATATCCAGCAGAAGCAGCACTGCCATGACGCTCACCGTCGCGATCAGCAGCGGATTGAGGACTGCCAGCCTGAATTTTTTCCGGATGAGGAGCCCGGCCTCGTATGCGGCGAGACTGACGACTGCCCCAAAAAAAACGGAGTCGGCTAGGAATGTTTTCATGTGTTTTTTGTCCCCTTTCTCTGTTTTTTCTGGCGGTCGCTGCGAATCATGCACTGTGTGATCTGCCCGGTCACTGCCATGACAAGGATGGTGGTCAGGATGGTGATCAGGACGACGGGAAGCCAGATGGGCTGCAGCGCGGACCAGGAATCCAAAAGGCCGACAGCTGCGGGAATGAACATGACGGGCATAATTTCGATAAGAAAACCTGCGGTCTCTTTTACCTGTGAGAGCTTCAGGATGCCTGTGCAGAGCGCCAGAAGCATCAGCACCAGCCCGTAGACGCTTGCGGGAATCGGAAGCGGTATCAGGATGTGCAGCAGTTCCCCGGCAAAGGACACGGCGAGGATAATAATAAATTGTCGCAAAAATTTCATAGATTCATCTCCTAACTGGTACAGTGTCGCATTAAGATGCAATGGTCAGCCAGATGGGGCCTCAGTCTTCTCAAGCGTAAAGATAAACTCCGTCCCCACGCCTTCCGTGCTGACGACATTGATGTTCTCATTGTGGGACTGGATGATTTCCCTGGTGATGGAGAGTCCCAGCCCGGTTCCTTTCTTGTCCTTGCCGCGGGAGAGATCGGTCTTGTAGAAGCGGTCCCAGATGAGCCGGATGCTGTCCTTGGGGATGCCGATGCCGTTGTCCTTCACGGATACAAGCAGCTTGTTGGACTTCTCCACCGTCTCGATCTTGATGGACGAGTTTTTGTGGCTGAACTTGATGGCATTGTCCACCAGATTGTAGAGTACCTGCTGGATTTTGACCATGTCCGCGTTCACGTACATCTCGTCGCCGGTGAGGACGAGCTCTATGGCGATCAGCCGCTGGCGGCAGGTGCCCTCGAAGGACATTGCCGTGTTTTTGATGACCTGGTTGATGTCGAAGCTGCTGCGGTCGAGAATGATGCCTTTGGTTGTCAGGTTGTTGAGTGTGAGCAGCGAGTTTGTCAGCTTTGTCAGGCGGTCGGTCTCGTTCAGGACGACGCCAATGTACTTCTCATGCATCTCGGGCGGAATCGTGCCGTCGAGCATTGCCTCGAGGTAGCCGCGCATGGAGGTGAGCGGTGAGCGGAAGTCATGAGAGATGTTTGCCACGAGCCGTTTCTGGTTGTCCTCGCTCTTTGCGATTTCGCTTGCCATGTAAGCGAGGGAGGCGGCGAGATAGCCGATCTCATCCTCGCTGTCGAGCTGAAATTCATACCGGAAATTGCCGATGGCGTACTGTTCTGTCGCGTGTGTAATTTTGCGCAGCGGCAGATAGACCATCTCTGTAAAAAAGAGCAGGATGATGAGCGACAGCAGAAACAGTATGATCAGCGTGATGTAGGAAATATTCAGCAGTGAGTTGCAGGAGGCCTGCAGGCCGTCGACGGACGCGTGGATGACCACGTAGCCCTTCACCTTGTACTGGGAGGTGATCGGCGCGAAGGCCGACAGCATTTCCTCGTCGAACATGCCAAAGAAATTTCCGGTTGTATAAAAGGAATTTCCGGTTATCGTGGGGCTGAAATTGGGGATTGTAGTGGGATTTTCAATCTCGAGCGGAGCGCTGGAATCCAGCACAATCAGCCCCGACGGATTGACAATCCAGACCGAGGCGTCCAGGAAGGTGCCGATTGCCTCAATCTGGCGCCACACGGACTCGAGCGTGATTTCGTTGTTGTAGAGATCCGCGGCGTAGGAGTCGGCGATCAGCAGTGCTTCCTTGTACAGGGAGTCTGCGCGCTCGCGCTTCATGTGCTCGAGTGTCATGCTCGATGTGAAGGTTGCGACGACGATAAAACCAAAAAATGCAAAGATAAAATATGCAAGTACAAATTTTAAGTACAGTGTCCGCTTCAATTGAAAATCCTCATTACAGTAGTAAAATCAAAAATAAACAGCTGCGTGGTTCAGGCCCGCTCTACAGAGACTTGACCTCGAATTTGTATCCCACGCCCCAGATTGTGGAGATGCGCCAGGATTCGTGATCCTTTATCTTCTCGCGCAGGCGCTTGATGTGCACGTCAACTGTGCGGGTGTCGCCGATATAGTCGTATCCCCATATCTGATTCAGGAGCTGGTCCCGCGTGTATACGTGGTTGGGGGAGGCCGCCAGGAAATAGAGCAGCTCAAGCTCTTTGGGCGGCATCTCCACCGTCCTCCCGTGGTAAATGACGGAGTAGTTGGTGAGATTGATGGTCAGGTCCGGGTAGGAGACCTGCTTGGCGTCGGAGACGGGCTGCGCGGGCGCCGCGGCTTTGTAGCGGCGCAGAACAGCCTTCACGCGCGCCACCAGCTCCTTTGTGTCAAACGGTTTTTCCAGATAATCGTCTGCACCGAGCTCGAGGCCGAGCACCTTGTCAAACACTTCGCCCTTTGCGGACAGCATGATGATCGGTGTCTGCGCCTTCTGGCGCACCTCGCGGCACACCTGGTATCCGTCAATGCCTGGGAGCATCAGGTCGAGCAGGATCAGGTCCGGCGAAAATCCGCCCAATTCCTGGAGGGCGGATTCACCGTCGTACACAATTTTTGTCTCAAAACATTCCTTTGTCATATATAAGGAAATCAGTTCTGCGATATTTTCGTCGTCATCTACAATCAGTATTTTTTGTTTGTTAGCCATTCTTTAATCCTCTACTGGAAATCTCTTTTCTATTTTTAATTATTTGAAATCCACGATTGTCACGCCGGCATCCCCTTCTCCGTACTCGCCCAGGTGAAAGGATTTCACGTAGGAAATGCGTTTCAGGTACTGCTGGACTGCCTGCCTGAGCGCGCCGGTTCCCTTGCCGTGCACGATGCGCACGCTGGGGGCGTGGGACAGGTAGGCGTCGTCGAGGTACTTGTCGAGCTCGGAGAGCGCCTCGTCAACCTTCTTGCCAAGCAGGTTGATCTCGGGTGAGAGCGTGGCGGCCTTGGACATTCCGATACTGCCGCCTGAGCTTCTTTTTTGGCCGGAGGAGCCGCCGCCTTTTTTGAAGGCGGAAGATCCGGACAGTGCATCCTCGTTTATCAGCACCAGGTCCTTGATGTTGACCTTGGAGCGGATGATGCCGCACTGTACGAACAGATCACCCTTCGCGTCCGGGCGGGAGGAGACAGTGCCCTTTAAGCCCATGGACACTACTTTGACCATGTCGCCGGGTTTGATCTGGGTCGGCTTTAAGATCTTGTGTGTCGGTTTTTCCTGTGCCGTGGAAAGCTTTGTGTTTTTCTCCGCGATCTTGTCGCGCACTTTGGTGCGGGCTTTCTCCAGTTCCTGGATGGAAGTCTTTCCGACGCTGACTTTCTGGAAGTCCCGGATGGTCTCGTCCGCGACATCCTTCGCCTCCTGCAGGATTTTGCGCGCCTCCTCGTTGGCTTCGCGCAGGATTTTGTCCTTCTGTGCGTCGAGGCGTTCCTGTTTCTGTTCGAGTTTCTTTTTCAGGGACTCGATCTCTTCTTTGTATCGCTGGATTTCACTGCGCTCGCTCTCTATCGTGCGCCTGCTGGCCTCAAGGTCGGTCAGAAGGTCCTCAAAGCTCTCGTCCTCCTCGCTGATGTGCTCTTTCGCGGAGGCGATAATCTCATCCGGCAGGCCGAGTTTTGACGAGATGGCAAAGGCGTTGCTCTTGCCGGGAATGCCGATGAGCAGCCGATAGGTCGGGCGCAGCGTCTCCACGTCGAACTCGCAGCAGGCGTTCTCCACGTAGGAGGTTGTGAGCGCAAACACTTTGAGCTCACTGTAGTGCGTGGTTGCCATGGTGCGGATGCCCTTGTCATGCAGGTGCTTTAAGATGGCGATCGCGAGCGCTGCGCCCTCTGTCGGATCGGTTCCGGCACCGAGTTCGTCGAAGATACAGAGCGAATTTTCATCTGCATTTTTCAGGATGGAGATGGTGTTGGTCATGTGGGCGGAGAAGGTGGACAGGTTCTGCTCAATGCTCTGCTCGTCGCCAATGTCCGCGTACACCTCTGTGAACACGCCAAGCTCGGAGCGGTCGAGCGCGGGAATGTGCAGCCCCGCCTGCCCCATCAGCGCAAAGAGTCCGACCGTCTTTAAGGACACGGTCTTTCCGCCGGTGTTGGGGCCGGTCACGACCAGCAGGCCAAAGTCCTTTCCGAGATTGATGTCGATGGGGACGACCTTTTTCTTGTCCAAAAGCGGGTGGCGTCCCTTGCGGATGTTGATATAGCGGTCTTTGTTGAAGAGCGGGCGCGACGCGTTCATGTCAATGGCAAGCCCGGCCTTGGCAAAGATAAAGTCAAGCCTGGTCAGCAGGCGGAAATTGTTGGCAAGCTCCTGTGTGTGTGCGCCTGCGCTGGCGCTCAGCTCGGCAAGAATGCGCTCGATCTCCGCCTTTTCCTTTAAGTCAAGTTCCTTGAGCTGGTTGTTGAGTTCCACCACGACGGCAGGCTCGATAAAGAGCGTGGAGCCGGTGGAGGACTGGTCGTGCACCATGCCGGGCACATTGCCCTTGTGCTCGGACTTGACGGGAATGCAGTAGCGGTTGTTGCGCATGGTGATCACGGCATCCTGCAGGTATGTCCTGCTGCTGCCGTTCACCATGTTCGTGAGCTGGCTGTGTATTTTTTCGTTGGTCAGATTGATGCTGCGCCGGATGTGCTTGAGCGTGGGGCTTGCGTCGTCGGCAATTTCCTCCTCGGAGAGAATGCAGCGGTTAATCTCATTCTGCAGCGGTGTCAGCGGTTCAAGGTTTGCAAAGTACTCCTGTAAGCTGTCGGCAATCTCCTCGTCGTGTTCTGAGCGGGCGAAGGCCTTTGCCCGCGTGGCACAGGCGAGGGAGGCTGATATTTTCAGCAGTTCGACAGCGGAGAGGGCGCTTCCGATCTCCAGCGATTTGACGCTGAAGCTGATGTCCTTGTTTCCGCTGAAATGGATGCGTCCGCCTTTGACCAGGCGGGTGAAAGCGTCAGCAGTCTGCTGCTGCGCCTCCTCAATTTTTTGGATGTCTGTCATCGGCGTCAGCTTCTGGCACAGCTCCTTTCCGGGAGCCGAGCTTGCCTTGTCGACGAGCAGATTGATAATTTTATGATATTCGAGTATTCGTAATGCTTTGTTGTTCATGGTAATCCTCCATCACTGCGCAGATGAGTCAATGACAGTTCGGGTCAGTGCTCTGCCGCAGCGTCTCAGTAAATCCCCCGGATCCCTGTATCGGTGTCGAGGGTGTTCATGTTGTAGAGCAGAAGTACATTCTGTATCTCCGGATGCTCTGACAAAAATGAGGACGGGCCGTCTCTGTAGTACCGTGTGTCAAACACATAGATGGTGCTGTAGTGGTGTGCAAGAAACGGCACCATGGAGTTTGCGTAGCTGTCCTTTATCAGCATGAGCGACTCCTGGGAGGCGGCGTTTTGGTTCTCGATCTTTATCAGCGGATGAATATTGTTGAGGAAGAGAGAGTACTTGTCCTTCTCGTCCAGATAATCCAGGTTGTACAGGCTGTCCGTGACCTCGCCTGTGTCCAGGTAGGTGACGGTGAGGTCATCTGCCGGGTTGGTGTACAGGGTGATGGAATCCTTCTTGTGGCTGTAATCGTTCACCCTTGAGTACAGAGTGCCCGCAAACGCTTCGGTGACGGTCTGTGCGGTCAGGGAGTCCAGTGACACAGGCGTCAGTTTTTTGGCGTCGCAGTATGCGAGATAGGCGCAGTATGCGCCCAGTGTTGTCCAGTGGTGGTCGGTGCGGTAGTACAGCTGTCCCTGGGAGGCGTTGTCCGCAAGCCAGCGCGCACAGTCGACGGAGGGGATCCCGGAGGCGCTGTAGATTGCCTGCGCGGTCTCCATCTGGCTGGACGCGGGCGCATTTTGCGGAAGCTTGTCGCTGTATATTGTGACGGCGGTTGGCACCAGCATCAGCTTTACATCGACGCTTGTCCTGTCAATTTTCTGATAGAAACTGACAAGTGTGTCAGTTATGCGCGCCGTGTTCTGCGGCGCTGCGTAGGATTCTATCAGATAGTCGTCGTCTGCGATATACACCTGGTTGATCGCGCGTCTGCCGCTGGCAATTTCCGCCTGGCTCTTCAGACCCACGAAAAAGTCCCGCATTGGAAAATGATCGGCGAGCCAGTCGTTCAGGGACGCAGTGTATTCGCCGCCCAGCACTGCCTTTGCAGAAAGGGCCGGGAATTTTGTGAGATATCTGTTTTCATTTTCAGAAAACTCTTTTTTGGGGCTGACGATAAGGCACACGGACAGCGTCAGGACGACGAGGCAGAGTGCGCATACGACAGCACGTTTTATGTTCATATTTGTAATCATATCAATGAAACCTGTATATTAATTCAAAACCGAAAGTACAAAAACGGGTTGTATGTGTCGCTGACCATATAGGCAGTCGCGAGCACAAACAGCAGCACGACACCCACACCGGCGCACGCGGACAGCGCGCAGCTTTTTTTGCGGCTGAGTCCCGATGCTCTCTGGCAAATCCACGGGTACACCGGACACGACAGGATGCATGCCGCGGCAATCACAGCGCCGTAGTTGCCCAGATACCATAGAAAACGGGTATCTGCCAGCCGGCCTGCGCCAAACGAAAACAGCATTCCGATATAGCTTCCAAGCTCGCCAAAATCAGTGATTGCAAAGATCACAAAGCCGAACACGACAATCAGGAACGCGTAGGCGTGCTGAATCGGGCGCGGAAGCTTTGCGAGCGCCCTGCCCCAGAGATATTTCTCGAGCATGAGCAGTATTCCGTAGTACACGCCCCACAGAATAAAATTCCACGACGCCCCGTGCCACATTCCGGTCAGAAACCAGACGACAGCAATGTTGAACAGGTGGCGCGTCACGCCCTTCCTGTTGCCGCCGAGCGGAATGTACACATAGTCGCGGAACCATGTGGACAGCGAGATATGCCAGCGCCGCCAGAAATCCGTCACGGAGACGGCGGTCAGCGGATAGCGGAAGTTTTCGTTGTAAGAAAATCCGAGCATTCTGCCCATTCCGATCGCCATGTCGCTGTACGCGCTGAAGTCAAAATACAGCTGCAGGGTAAAGCAGAGCGCCCCGAGCCATGCCGTCGCGACGCTTGTGTTCGCCGCCCCGAGCACGCGTATCTCCTCCCACAGGGCGCCCGCCTGGTTTGCGATCAGCACTTTTTTGAACAGACCCATCATGAAGCGCAACAGTCCCTGCGCAAACCAGTCGAAGGTGAGGCGTCTGTCGTGAAGCTGTTCCTGGATGTCGGAAAAGCGCACAATCGGCCCCGCCACCAGCTGTGGAAACATCGAAACATAGGTGAGGTACGCCGCGTAGCTGCGCTCCGCCTTCACTTCGCCGCGGTACAGATCGATGATATAGCTCATGGTCTGAAACGTGTAAAAGCTGATGCCGACTGGAAGATGGATTCCGGGCTGTGCAAACTGCGTGCCCAGGACGGCGTTTGCGGTCGCGACAGCGAAGTCGGCATACTTGAAAAAAGCGAGCACCGACAGGTTGATGCAGACGCTGCAGCACAGGAAAACTGTCCGCCGAGGCCGGGTTGTGCCAAAGCGTTCCATCAGCCGCCCGTTCGTGTAGTCGAGCGCGGTGGAGAAGAGCATCAGAAGAATGTAGATCGGCTCTCCCCACGCGTAAAAAATCAGGCTGAAAATAAGCAAAATCCCATTTTTCCAGGAAAATGGGACTGCGTAATACAAAATCAGACAGAGCGGCAGGAAAAAAAACAGGAATGGGATACAGCTAAAGACCATGACAATCCTCCGCTATGACAGGCCGTTTTCGATAATATCCGCTATCGCGTCCGCATTCTCGGATATCACGAGCCACACGTAGTTATCTTTTGTCTGAACCTTGCTTTTCTCCACAATTGCAAACTGCTCTGGAATATAGTTTTCCATCTCATTTTTCTTTTCGTCGACGACGGTCTGGAGGCTGTCGCTCAGCCCTTTTACGTCGTCCGTGTTTTTGACTTTCAGGATGATGACCGTCTCCGCTTGCGCTGCGTCCTCAGACATGGAGAAGACATACTCCTCGAGCGACGCGGCGTCAATGCCGTAGTAGTTTGAGATAAAGTCGTCGTCCATGCACTGCGGGGACTGCAGCGATACGGACTGTGTGATCTCCTGGTAAATGTTCGCGATGGATTTTGCGGTGCTGTCTGCGGTGTCCGTGGTCTGTGCGGTGCCGCTGTCAGCAGTGTTTGCAGTGTCGGACGCTGCTGTGGTGTCGGTTGTGTTTGCGGCTGGCACTGTCTTGTCGGAACATCCGGTGCAGAGCAGCGCGGCGGCAGCCAGAACTGCCATTATTTTTGTGGATTTAATTGTATTCATAGTTCATTGCTCCCTTTTGTTGTCTGTGCAGAAACTGCTTTTATTGATTGTGCTTTGCGTCGTTTGTAATGCAGTACTTTACCCGGTCAGAAATCAAAATCGTGAACTGCCTGTTTTGCACTAAGCGGCGCACAGCTTTGAGTTCTAACTGGATGGCGCACTGGAATAGTGGTATTTTGTCAGGGGGCTGCCACAGCGTCTGCAGCAGGTTCTGTTGCTGCGTCCGCGGGCGCGGCAGTGCCTGTAGTGTCGGCGGCGGGTTCGGTTTGCGGCTCAGTCTGTGATTCAGTTTGTAATTCAGTTTCAGTCTGTAATTCAGTTTCAGTCTGTAATTCAGTTTCAGTCTGTGATTCCGTTTCCGCGTTGCTTTCTGCAGCCTGCTCATTTGCATAGTCTATCAGTTCTGACTCCCATACCGCGTAGGCACTTTTGGAGAGATGGACAAAACCATCACTGCAGTATTTTCCGGCGAGGTTTCCGGAACCGTCCGATAAGGGCGTGCACAGGTCGATGTACCCCCAGCCATTCTCATCCGCCATCTCCTGCAGCAGAGTGTTGTACTGCGCGATATTTTTGTTGTTCAGTCTGTTTTTCCCCTGGTCGCGCAGGGTGTAGGTCATGCTGATAATGTGAATCTTGATGTCAGGCGAAGTCTCCACGATTTTGTCAATCAGTTCCTTGTACTTGTCGCGTGCGCCTTCCAGCCCGAGGGGGGCGATATCATTCATGCCCAGAAGGATAAATGCGCGCTTGCTGCCCATGAGGGGAATCGCGTTCCAGACCTGAACCTTTTTTCCTTTATACAGGGGATGGACATTGTCTCCTGCGACCGGTTTCAAGGCGTTGAATGCGGAGTAGCTCCCCACTGCCAGAAACTGGATGCCGTGCACAAAGGTTTTCTGCTTGGCGCTGTAATTGCGGAATCCCAGCATGATAGAGTCGCCGATAAAAACGGAGTCCCTGTAATATGCGGCAAGTTCTTCTTCACTCAGTTTAACCGGCTGCGCGTCTGTCGATTCCGGTGTAGTCTGTTCGGGTGCGGGGGGCTGTGCCGGCTGTGACCCGGGCGCTGGCGCCGTTTCGGGTTGAGGCTGCGCTGCCTGTGTCTGGCTGGGCTGTGTTGTATCCTGCGCCGCGAGTACCACGCTACCAGTGCAGTTGCCTGCGGCGAGCAGGATGGACAGTGCAGAGCACAGAATTTTTTTCTTGCTTCTTATGTTATTTTGAAATAACTTTTTATTCTTCGTCATTGATTGTTCCTCTTTATCGTCCGTGTTGTTATATTTGTTTATACAAAAGATATTCTAACATTATTTTCATATTCCTACAAGGTATTTTTCAACAGTAATGTTGTGAAATTTTTACCTGTCACCAAAACAGCAATATTTTTGACAATGCGCAAAATGCATTGACCATGAGAGGTCTATCCGCTATACTTATGAAGGGAAACGAGGTTGCCAGGGAGGGGATGGATGGCGTAATGAGAGCGCATGATGAAAAAAGGGCATCTTCTGATGCGAAAAACAGGAATGAATTTTCCGAGGCCGCGAACGATTTCGAATTTTTGCAGGAAAAGATTAAGGAGCGGCCTATTGATAAAAAGAAACTTTTGCGGAGGACGATCATCACAGCTTCCATGGCAGTTCTTTTTGGTATGCTGGCATGTCTGTCGTTTTTGCTGCTCGAGCCGGTGCTCAACAACTGGCTGTACCCAGAGGAGGAGCCGGAGAGAGTCACTTTTCCGCAGGAACAAGATGAGATGCTTCCCGAGGATATGCTGACAGAGGGGACCACGGCCGCTGTGGAGGAGACTGCCAAAGAAGAGCAGAGCGGGTCGGTGCACAGCAGTGAGCAGGGGATGGTATCAGAGACCAGTACAGACAGCGCAGAGCAGGAAACCAGCGGGACAGACGTTGCAGATACGGGCACGGAAGATCTGCGCGCGGAGGATTCGAGTGCAGACGGCACAATCGCGGGAAATCAGGGATCCGTACAGCCCGGGGAGCCTGCCAGCCCTGTAGAGCCGCTAAAGCCATACCAGACACAGTATGAGGAGCTTTACAAGATTTACAGACAGATTGAGAAAAGCATGGTGACTGTCACTGCGGTGCACTCTGATGTGGACTGGTTCAACAACACATATCAGAGCGAGGGTACGACGGCGGGAGTGATTATCGCCAACAACAATCGGGAACTTTTGATACTCTGCAGAAAGTCTTCCCTGGATGGTGCGCAGACAATTTTAATTAATTTCTGCAATAATACCGAGGCGGAGGCGGAGCTTAAACAGTACGATGCGAATACTGATTTGGCAGTTCTGGCGGTTGATTTAAAATATATCGGAAGTGACACACTGGATTCGGTCACGGTCGCTGCACTGGGAAGCTCGATCTCCTCCGGCATGACGGGAACTCCCATCATCGCGGTCGGCAGCCTGTTTGGCTACAAGGACACGGTCTGCTATGGGATGGTCACATCCAAGGGAAACACACTCACAATGGCGGACAGCGAGTATAAGCTGATTACGACGGATATCTATGCGGGCGCAAACCCCAGCGGTATCCTTGTCAATATGAGCGGCGAGGTGATTGGCATTATCGACAACAGCCACAACCACGACGACACAAGAAATCTGCTCTCTGCGGTGGGGATAACGGAGTTGAAAGGGCTTATCTCAAAGCTTTCCAACGGGGATCACATTCCCTATCTCGGAATCTATGCACAGGATATCTCTGCACAGGCAAGGGAGGAGCTGGGGCTTCCCCAGGGGGCATATATCGTTGACATTGATATGGATTCGCCCGCCATGCTCAAAGGCATTCAGAAGGGGGATATTCTGACACAGGCCGGTTCGCGGGAGATCAAATGTGCTGCCGATTACATGAATGTGCTGCGGAATGCCAAGGAGGGCGGCAGCATAAATATAGTAGTGCAGCGGGCGAGTGTGAGCGCATATGAGGAGATGTATTTTGTGGTGCAGGTGGAATAAGCGGCGTGTTGTGCGGGAATGGCGGAATGAACTAAGCGGCTATGTGAAAGCGGTGCATTTTAAATAAGGAAGGATGGAATAAAACATGAAGTATATTAAAGATTATAAAGACGGGGACAGGGTATTTGACATCTATTTCTGCAAGTTCAAGAGCTCTGCAGTGACCAAAAACGGAAAGAGTTACGAAAATGTGATTCTTCAGGATAAGACGGGCACGCTCGACGCCAAAATATGGGATCCGAATAATGTCGGAATTGCCGACTTTGAGGCGATGGATTACATTGAGGTGTACGGCGAGGTCACAAGCTTTAACGGAGCACTGCAGGTCAACGTGAAGCGTGTGCGCAGGTGTGAGGAGGGAGAGTACGACGAGAGTGTGTACATGCCTGTCAGCAAGAAAAACCTGGATGAAATGTACACCGAGCTACTGAGCATCATAGAAAGCATTCAGAATACATATCTCAAGGCACTGCTCAAAAAATTTTTTGTGGAGGACGACAGTTTTGCAGCCAGATTTAAGAAGGCGTCCGCGGCAAAATCGATCCATCATGGATTTATTGGTGGGCTGCTCGAGCACACGCTCGGTGTCACAAGGCTCTGCGAATACTACTGCACAGCTTACCCCGCCCTCAACCGCGATCTGCTCCTTGCGGCAGCAATCTGCCATGATATCGGTAAGACGAAAGAAATCAGTGCATTCCCCGCAAACGACTACACGGACGATTGGCATTTTCTGGGGCATATCGTGAAGGGCGTGTAGATGGTCGGCAAAAAGGCGGCGGAAATTTCAGGATTTCCGCAGATGCTTGAGCTGGAACTCAAGCACTGCATTTTGGCGCACCATGGAGAATACGAGTTCGGATCGCCAAAAAAACCGGCGATTATAGAGGCGCTGGCACTCTGCTATGCGGATGACACGGACGCAAAACTGGAGACTTTCACAGAGATTCTCGAGTCTTCTCAGGAGACGGGATGGCTGGGTTACAACAGACTGTTTGAATCGAATCTGAAGAGGACGATGTGAGAACATAGAGAAAGCTGCGTTTTTCAGGGATGTAAAGTGACAATAGTTTGAGACAGTGGAGAATATGGATGAAGTACAGAAAAGACGATATCATTACATTGGATATTGAGGATATGAGCGTTGATGGCGCGGGGATCGGGAAGCTGGACGGTTTTGCTTTTTTTGTGAAAGACGCCGTGATTGGCGACACGGTGGAGGCGAAGGTCATGAAGGTGAAAAAGGGCTACGCCTACGCCCGGTTAATGCAGATACTGACGCCCTCGCCGGACCGCACAGAGCCAAGATGCCCCTGTCACAGACAGTGCGGCGGCTGTCAGATTCAGGCGCTTGACTACAGGGCGCAGCTGAGGTTTAAGGAGCGCAAGGTCCGCGGAAATCTGATGCGGATCGGCGGTTTTTCCAAGGAGCTGCTCGACCGGGTGATGGAGCCGATAGTCGGGATGGAGGAGCCTTATTATTACAGAAATAAAGCACAGTTTCCGATAGGAGCAGATAAAAACGGCGAGCCGGTGGCAGGCTTTTACGCGGGCAGAACGCATACCATCATACCAAACACAGACTGTGCGCTCGGTGTGAAGGAAAACAAGGCAGTTCTGGAAATTCTGCTGGATTACATGAAATCCTGCCAGGTTTTGCCGTACAATGAAGCCACCGGGCGGGGGCTGGTCCGGCATGTCCTGATACGCAAGGGGTTTGCCACGGGCGAGATCATGGTGTGCATTGTCATTAACGGCGGGGAGCTTCCCCAGGAGGACAGGCTGGTTGAGCAGCTCAGAACAATTCCAGGCATGACAAGCATCTCCATCAACAGCAACACACAGAAGACGAATGTGATCCTGGGGAGCAGCTGCCGCACCATCTGGGGACAGGACACGATCAAGGATGTGCTGCATATGCGGGATATGGAATGCGCTGCGGGCGTGTCATCGTCAGACAGTGCAGGCATCACTTTTGCGATATCGCCGCTGTCATTTTATCAGATCAATCCGGTTCAGGCGGAAAAACTCTACAGTATAGCGCTGGACTATGCGGGGCTGACAGGGGCAGAGACAGTGTGGGATTTGTACTGCGGAATCGGCACCATCAGTCTGTTTATGGCAAAGAGAGCAAAGCAGGTATACGGCGTTGAGATCGTGGAACAGGCAATCCTGGACGCGCGCGCAAACGCACGGCGTAACGGGATAGACAACGCGCGGTTTTATGTGGGTAAGGCGGAGGAGGTGCTGCCGGCGCTCTATGAGCGGGAGGGAATTTACGCTGATGTCATCTGCGTGGATCCGCCGCGCAAAGGCTGTGACGCGGCATGTCTTGAGACGATTGTCAAAATGGCACCACAGCGCGTCGTCTATGTAAGCTGCGACAGCGCGACGCTCGCGCGGGATCTGAAGTACCTCTGCGCGAACGGGTATGAGCTGCAGCGCGGTAGAATGGCAGATTTTTTTGGGCAGACGATTCATGTGGAAAGTATCGTGTTGCTTTCCAAACTTCATACAAAACAAAATATAGAAGTGGAATTGGAAATAAGCGAACTTGATTACTGAACAGATTAATAATATTTTGAGAGCAATTTGGTGAAATGTCAAGGGGAAAATAAAAAAGATTTTCTGGAAAAAGGGT
>CAMWOK010000033.1 GCA_947175845.1 uncultured Lachnospiraceae bacterium
GGCTAGAAGACACAGATAAAGGGTATGAAAAAGGGGCTGGCCGGCGAATTGACGAACACGAAGGATGACGGCATCAACTTGTCGGGCGGCCAGTGGCAGAGGCTTGCTTTAGCCAGGATACTGTATCTGTCAAAGGATATAGTCATCCTGGACGAGCCTACGGCAAGCCTTGATCCCAAAGTAGAACTTGAGATTTACCGTGAATATATGAACTGTTTTTCAGACAAAACGGTTCTTTTTATCACCCATCGCTTAGGTTATATCAAGGACGTGGACGAGATCTTAGTCTTGCAGGACGGCAAAATAAAAGAACATGGAACACCGGTCGATTTACTGACCGATACAAGTACATTTTTTTATCAGTTATTTGAGGAGCAGAGAAGCTTATATGAGGAATAGGATACTGTTAAAGACGGTAAAAACAGCTTTTAGAACATGCCCGGCAGACTGCATCTTGATGCTTCTGATACAACTTGCGATTGTCTGTCTTCCTGTCGGGGGACTGTATGTTCTCAAATGGATGGTTGATGCGCTGGTCGGCAAAAATATTTCCGCTGTCCTGATCTCCGTTGTCGGATACTGCTTTGTAAACTGGTTCCAGAAAGCATTACAGGATTGGTATAACCACTATTTTCTGATGTATTTCAGCCTGCTGAGATTCGAGAAAAAGGTGAAGGAGGTCTTCTTCCGGATCTGCCTATCAATGCGGCTGGATGACTATAACGACGCGGAGTTTGTCAACCATTCCCTGCGGGCAAAAAATGCGAGCGTAAATATACTGAGACTGTATCAGGCGATCGTGGAACTGGTATGCACTGTTTTTTCCGTTATCGCGATGGGGGTTGTCATAAACAATATCAGCAGTAAACTGATTGCCGTATTTGCAGTTATGAGTCTGACTGAACTGACGGACAACCTGTTTATGCTGTATCAAAATAAAAAATTCCTGTATCAGAATACGCAGCTGGAAAAGGAGGAGGCGGAACTGTCAGATTTGCTGCTGAGAGCAAAGTCCTTAAAAGAGATCGTGCTACTTGGCGGCATACCGTTTGTACTTGAAAAATGGAAAGATGTTGTGAGGGAACTGTTAAAAAATGAGCGAGAAAAGAACGGGAAGATCGCTGTCTTTTCACTGTGTATGAAATCCGTTTACTGCATTGGCACTGCTGTCGCATATTTGTTCCTATTTCGCGCTTTTTTATCAAGAGAAATCGGGATTGGCGAGTTCTCTGTCACAGTCTCGGCATTTACCATGTTAAGGGGTGTCTTTAGCAGCCTGTTTGATGGGGCCGCCAATGTGTCTCAATTTGCAATCCTGGTTAACCCCTTTTTCGAGTACGCAATGAGCGCAGACAGACATCACAGAACGAAGAACAGACAAGAGCCGGCGGCGGCTGGCGATCTGATCCTGAAAGGAGTCAGCTATCGCTATCATAATGCGCAGAAAAATGCATTAGACAAGATAGACTGCGTGATTGAAAACGGAAAAAAATATGTGATTGTCGGAGAAAATGGTTCTGGCAAAACCACGCTCATGAAAGTGCTCCTGGGCCTGTTTGAGCCGACCGAAGGGGAAATTTTGTTTGGAAATACGCGTTTGTCAGATTGGGACGAGCGGTCCTTGTACAGATACTATTCGGACGTCCCACAGGATTACAATATATATGCGGTTTCTGTGCAGGAGAATATTGCGTTCTCCGGGGAGGCAGAGGGAATCAATGTAGATGCTGCGCTCAGGGAAATGGAACTGCAGGAATTGCTGGATAAGAAAGACCGCATTGTCGGCAGGGAATATGGCGGAATCGAACTGTCGCAGGGGCAAGGACAAAAAGTAGCGATTCTGCGCGCTGAGAATAAGGCCGGAAAAGTTTTCTTCCTGGACGAGCCGACAAGCGCGGTTGATCCGCTGCCGGAAAAGAGCATATTTGACAGAATATACAGAGCGGCGAACGGGAAAACGACGATTATCGTATCACACAGACTGGCGTTGTGTAAACTGGCGGACTGCGTGATTGTCATGCGCCAGGGCAAAATTGCTGAGATGGGCTCACACAGGGAACTCATGCAGAAAAAGGGACTATATGAGAGCCTGTATAAGGAACAGGCTCGTCTTTACAGGATTTCATGAATCAGATAGAAAAAGAGGCCCACGCATGGCCTGGAAGGATGCCGTTTACAGCTGATTCGTATACACAATGCGCGTTCCGAACGGCATCAGGGCCAGCTTTGCAAGCTTAAACTGCTGCAGCCCGAACGGGATGCCGATAAGCGTGACACACAGTACACACCCGATCGTGATGTGTTCTATGGCAAGCGGGATTCCCGAGATCAGGATCCAGATCACATTGACGAGGAACGAGACTGCACCCCCGCCGTACACAATCTCCTTCCCAAACGGGAAAAACGACACCGAAGCAAACTTAAAACACTGAATACCATAGGGTATGCCGATAATCGAGATACACCACAAACATCCGGCAAGCATCCAGCTCAGCCCGCTGATACATCCACCAAAAAGAAACCACAGAAGATTTCCAAGACAACTCATCATTAATACCTCCCTCATACGATTTTCCAAAGACACGTTTTACAGTTCCTATCATAGCAGATTTTCTGCGATACTGCATTAAAAACAGATTAAAAAACGAGGGATGGCAGCAGTTTAGATATAATTCAACCGCAGTTCTATTAACTCAATGGGGTATCCAGTGCAATGACAGAACTGTTCTTTGGTAAAGCCTGTGAAATCGCGGAGCATTTCGTCCGAGATAAGCAGACATGCAGCAAACAGATTTGCTTCGCGCTCAATACCTGATGTCAACAGTAAGGTCTTATTTTTTATGAAGGCACAATTTTCTTTCCGATGCATCAGGGCGTGCCCGAGCTCATGGGCAGCAACCACTCTGAAAAGCGGGCTATCGAATGGAATGTTGTCATTTATAAATATCCAGCGTTTACGTTTTAACAGTATGTAATTTCCGGCAATTTCCCCCAGGGGCATAACAGCAATCCTTATTCCGGCATATTCAGCAATTTTAGCGGGATCGCAGTTCCCGGTTACTCGTTTGTAATATTGGATAAGTCTTTTTGCTTTATGTTCAATATTTTCCAAATGCCATCACCTGCTTTTGTTCCTGTTAGGATTGTATTTAACCTTGTTCTCTTTTTTGGTCTCGCGCAGCGCGAACTCTATCGCATTTTGAAGCAGGTTTATGGAGGCGTTGTCAATTTCAACACCGTTGTAATATAAAGGCCCGTCATCGCCCTTTCGTATTTCTGCCATAATTCTGTCAAGATCTTTTGCGATATCCCGTTCGTCTTTTGATAGAAGTGGGGTATAAGAATCGGTATCTTTTTCTTCTACCAGGTCAGAACGTTTGCAGTGAAACAAGTCGCACATGAGATCAACTTTGTCCATTCTGGGTGTCTTTAATCCGTTGCACCAGTTATATACTGAGGTAGTGCCGACACCTAATTTTCTGGCAAGCTCGACTTGCGTCATCTCGTATTTCTGCAGGTAATGCCTAAGACGTTTTGAAAATACAACATTAAATTCCTGATCCGGCATTTCATCCACTCCCTTTACTTCAATGTGTTATATGCATAACCTTATCATGATGATACACTAAAAGTGAAAAATATGCAATAGGAAAAGGAAGAAAATTCACTTTAAGTATTGACACACACTTAAAGTGATGGTATTCTGATGGCAGGTTGAGCAACAGGGAGGTGGCAATATTTTTTTGACTTAGAAGTCCACTTAAAGTGATAGCCAAGAACTTTATATCATCAGTGAAGCAGAACCAGCAAAAAACAATAAGAAGGAGATGATTACAATGACGAAAAAGGAACTTGAACAGCTCATTGATTTGAAAAAGGAGATCAGTGAGATTGAGCAGAGCATTGAAAAAACACAGCAGATGGATATCGGGGCAGTTCCTGTCAAAGTGAATGCCTCAAAAGTAAACTTTCCATATATTCAGGGCAAGGTGACGGTTCAGAGTTATAATCCAGCATTGGCGAACAAACGCGCAGCGATTCTGTACAGCAAACGAGTTCTGCTCGAAGAACGCAAAAAGAAGGCGGAAGCAGAGGAGATCAAACTGCTGCACTACATCAATCATATAGAGGAAAGCAAAATCAGGCGTATTATGCAGTTTCGGTTTGTAGAAGGCTTCACCTGGGAAAAGATAGGCGAAATTATGTACTGCGATCGGACGACAGCTGAGAAACTAATCAACAGGTATCTGAAAAAAAATAGCAAAATCAGCTAACTTTCCCACATTTCCCGTTTTAAATGTGCTAATATGGTATTACGTCAAAGTGGCATACAAAAAACGCTTAAAAAAGACATTGTGGCAGCGGCCATAGTGTCTTTTTTACATCCTTCACCGGATATCAATTTGATAATGAAAGTACCGCACAGGGCTGTCAGAGAAGCCCCGCGGTGCTTTTTTTATTGCGGGTTGTCAAGCATTTAACCGAACAAAATACAATACGCATCTGAGAGGAGGTGATGGATATGGCAGCAGGGGACAAGCACGAAAGCGGGTCAGAAGCGGCTGTTTCGAACTTCGAACTACAGTTTTGCAAGGAGCAGATCGCTGCTTCGGACAGATACCGCAGTCAAAGGGATTTGGTGAATGCCCTTCTTGAGAGAGATAAAAAATACACCATTGCAGCAGTTGACAGTTTGATTGAAACGTACAGGAAAGGAAAGGTGAACTAATATGGCTTTAGGCGGAGGTAACTTTATTACACAGAACAAGGAGCTGCCCGGTGCATATATCAATTTTGTATCGACGGCATCAGCTTCTGTAAAATTGTCGGACAGAGGGATCGCGACAATGCCCCTTGAACTGGATTGGGGAAAAGAAGGAGAAATTTTTGAGGTGAACAGTGAGGATTTTCAGAAGAACAGCCTGAAGATCTTCGGGTATGCGTTTGACAGTCCCGCACTGAAAGGGATTGGCGATCTGTTTATGGGCGCTAAGACACTGTATGCGTATCGGTTGAACGGCGGCGGGGAAAAGGCGTCGAACGCGTTTGCGACAGCGCTGTACTGCGGCGTGCGCGGCAATGATTTGAAGGTTGTCGTTCAGGCAAACGCTGACAATGCAGAACTGTTTGATGTGGAGACGTATCTTGGAAGTGTCAGGGTAGATGCGCAGACTGTCGCGGCTGCGGACGCGCTTGTGGCAAATGATTTTGTGACGTTCAAGCCGGACGCGGAGCTTGCAGCCACGGCGGCATCCCCCCTGACAGGCGGCACAAACGGCACTGTTGACGGCACGGCACATCAGGATTATCTGGATAAGATTGAGTCCTGCACCTTTAACACAATGGGGGCTGTGGTCACGGATGAGACTACAAAGAAACTGTATGTCGCGTTCAATAAGCGGCTGCGGGATGAGATGGGCGTCAAGTTTCAGCTGGTGCTTTACCGGGCAGTGTCCGCTGACTTCATGGGAGTGATCAGCGTGAAGAACAAGACCACGGACGAAGGCTTCAGCGAGGCGAGCCTTGTGTACTGGGTGACGGGTGCAGAGTGCGGATGCGCAGTCAATAAATCCTGTCAGAACAAGAAATATGACGGGGCGTTCAATGTTGATGTCAGCTTTACGCAGAGCCAGTTAAAACAGGCGATCAAAGACGGCGAGTTTGTACTGCACAAGGTCAACGCGGATATCCGGGTGCTCGAAGACATCAACAGCATGGTCACGACGACGGACACTTGCGGGGATGTCTTCAAGGACAACCAGACTATCCGGGTGATCGACCAGCTTGGAAATGAGGACGCGATCCTGTTCAACACCAAGTATCTGGGAGTGGTGCCAAACAATGCATCGGGCAGGATTTCCCTCTGGTCGGACCTCGTTAAGATCCGGCAGAGACTTCAGGACACAGGGGCAATAGAGAATTTTACGGATGCCGATGTGACCGTGGTACAGGGGGAGACAAAGAAATCGGTTGTTGTTGCCTATGCTGTTGAGGTAGTGAATGCAATGGGCAAGCTTTACATGACTGTGACAGTCAGATAGTGGAGGTGAAAGAGAATGCAGAATAATGTTACAATGCACGCAAAAGATACAATTTCGGCGGCGCTGGCAGAGTGTTTTATCACGGTCGGCACGAACCGCTATAATTTTATGCAGGCGATCAACCTTGAGGCGAAGTTTGAGAAAGTCAAGGCGGAGGTCCCGATTCTTGGCAGGCCAGGAAGAGGGAACAAGGCTGCAGGGTGGAAGGGGACTGGTTCGGCAACGTTCCATTATAATACTTCCATTTTCCGCAAGATGATGCTGGATTACAAGAACAGTGGTCTGGATACATACTTTGAGATTCAGATTACCAACGAGGATCCGACAAGCGAGGTGGGCAGACAGACCATAATTCTGATGGACTGCAATATTGACGGAGGGATTCTTGCGAAGTTTGACGCGGATGCAGAGTATCTGGATGAAGAGATGGATTTTACATTTGAAGATTTTTCCATGCCGGAATCCTTTGCAGACCTGACAGGTTTTCTCACCAATTAACAACAAAAGAGAGTCCCCTGTGTGGCTTTTTTCAAGCCCGCACAGGGGATTTTTCCATTCATTTAAATTAAGAAAGGGGACATAAAAATGTCAAAATTCAGTCGATTTATGAAAGCGAATAAAGTCGTAAAAAACAATGAAAAGTTTGCGCCTACCGCCACTTTGCAGGATGAGAACGGGAACCCGCTTAAATGGGAGTTTCGGCAGATTACCTCCAGGGAAAATGAGACGCTGCGGGACGCCTGCACGGTTGAAGTGCAGATCAAGGGAAAACCGAACCTTTACAGACCTAAGATGAATACTGCCGAATATCTTGCAAAGATGATTGTGGCGTCGACGGTCTACCCGAATCTGTATGATAAGGAACTGCAGGATTCCTATGGCGTCATGACACCGGAGGAACTCCTCTACGCCATGGTGGATAACGCCGGGGAATATCAGGAGCTTACGGTCTGGATGCAGAAGTTCCAGGGATTTACCAGGAGTCTTGACGAAAAGGTGGAAGACGCAAAAAACTGATTGAGGAAGGGGATGGTGAGGCGAATTTTGCTTACTATGCCCTTCACAAGCTGCATATCCTGCCTTCTGTTTTTGAGGAGATGGAAGAGCAGGAAAAAGCGTTTGTAATCGCTGCAATCAAAATCAAGGTGGAGAACGATAAGAAGGAAAAGAAAAAGATGGAAAACAAAGCAAGGAGAAAGCGTTAGGAAAGGAAGGTGATGGAGGTGTCGGGGATTCAGACGGATATCGAACGGGATGATCCGTTTACAGGTGTGCCGTATGAGATCATAAATTCCGTGAATCTTGCAGTGGCCGCCATGTACAATACAACTGCTGCGATCATTGCGCTGAACGAAGCACTGAGCAGTCAGTCATCACCAATAGAGGTGCCTCCGGTTGCGGGGGACAGCGGCGGACCGGCTCCGCCCGGCGGTTCCCCGGCGTCTGCCGGTGCTTCTGCCCAATGGGAAACTGGCGGGGTTGAAGTGTTCACAGGCTCGGGGGCTGACCGCTACTGGCAGGAAGTACAGAGTGCGAACAGTATGCTGGAACAGTTGGGAAATACGCAGAATGCCATTGCACAACAGGCATACAATACCAGTATATTTCCGACGGAAACATTTCTGAACCTGAACAGTCTGGCGGTCAGGATCGACACGATTCGGGAGCGGATTGAGCAGATTGAACAAAATCCTGTAAACTTTGGATCGGACACTGCAAACGGGCAGCTGGAACAGATGCGTTCGCAGCTGGCCGACATGCTGCAGCAGCAGAATGAACTGAATGGCGCGGTGCAGAATATGGATGTCTCTGCTGCAAATGAGGCATATCTGCGTCTGGCACAGTCAGTCGGCAGGACGGAACAGTACATCAGGGACAATGCTGATGAACAGGGAGTCTTTAACGGAAGGATTCAGGAAGGCGCAAGCAGTATGGAGGGTCTCAAGAAAGGAATTTCGAAAGTTGTTGGCGTCCTTTCCGAGAAATTTGGACTCAGCGAAATCATAGATTTCGTGTCTGAAGGTATGGATGCGTTCAACGCGCAGCTGAATGCAGAAACCCAGCTGATGTCAGCGCTGGCCAAAGAGATGGATGATGCGCAGGTATCAGACTACCTGCTTGAGACGAGGGTTGCGGCAGATACATCGGGCGCGGTTTCTGATATTGACAGTATGCAGCGTGCTGCCGGCGCGGTTGAAATCACGCCGGAAGCGAGAACGGAGGCGCTGCAGGCAGAGTTTGACGCTATCGTTGCCAGAGCGGACGAACTATCGTCAAAGGGCATCTACGGCGGGGATACTTTGACTGCAGGAGCTGCAGAGCTGTCAAAATATTTCACGGACACAGACGCCGTTGAAATGATGATGGGTACACTCGCCGACTATGCCATGGGGATGGAAGCGGATGTCGGCGAAATAGATACGTCAACAATGGTTAATTATGCCGCCAGCCTGGGGAAAATCATGTCAGGCTCCTACAGTGCAATGGCTGAAAATGGATTTGAGTTCACCGATGCACAAAAAGCAATCATCGACGGGACGGCGGAAGAGCAGCAGATTGTGGCAGCTCTCGGCAAAGAATATCTTGACATGTCACAGGACATGCAGGCAGCGGCGGTGATCGCGCAGGTGATCGGTGGATCGTGTGCAGGAGTATACGAAACCATGTCCAATACACCACAGGGAAAGCTCATGCAGCTGACCAGTGCATGGGGCGAAATGAAGACGATGGTTGCCGGACAGCTGTATCCATATATCCTGTTGTTCGTCGATACCATCATGGGCAATTGGGGTACCATTCAGACGGTGATTGACCAGTTTGCAGCAGGTTTGCAGAACGTGATGGCGGTTCTGTGCTGGCTTTTGGAAGGTGCAATGAATTTTGCGTCCATGATCGCAGAGAACTGGTCAATTATCAGTCCCATTGTATATGGGATTGCCGCAGCACTCGCAGTGTACGCCGGGTATCTTGGCCTGGTAAAAGTGGCTGAGCTGGCAGGCATAGTGGTAAAGGGTATGATGGCAGCGGCAGGGTTTATATATGCGGCAGCCCTGTCGGTGCAGACAGGGGCGACGATCGCTGCAATCGCGCAGCAAAAGAGGTTAAATGGAGCGATGTTCGCCTGCCCGGTTGTGTCGATAATTATTCTCTTCATAGCCCTGATTGCGATTCTTTTTGCAGTGTGCAATGCCATTGCGAAGCTGACTGGAATTGCAGGTTCAGGGTTTGGTGTCATGACCGGAGGAATTAATGTAGTCATTCAGTTTTTTAAAAATCTGGGTTTGGCCGCGGCAAATATCGCACTGGGGATCGGGAATGCAATGGTGGCAGTGGCAGGCAATATGATGATCCGATTCCACAATGCGATCCGCTCAATCCAGTCATTTTTTTACGGGCTCTTCTCAACGGTACTGTACGTCGTGGCAGGAATCTGTGAAGAGCTGAACAAACTGCCCTTTGTTGATTTTGATTACTCTGGCCTGAAATTGGCTGCAGTTGATTATGCAAATAAGGCAGCAGAGGCAGCCGGGGATAAAGAGGAGTACCAAAATGTCATTGATGCGTTCAATGAGGGATTTCATACATTTGAAACGTTCCAGGACGGGTGGATTGAGGACGCATTTCATTCAGGTGCCGACTGGGGTGATGGCATTGCAGAGCGCGTCAAAAATTTCGATTTGAAAGACATACTTGAGCTTGACATTGGCAGCGAAAAGGATTATGAGGTATCGGCAGAGGACTACGCGTCGATGCTGGGCAGCAGCGTCGTCGGCAGCAGTGTTGATGACATCGCAGAGAATACCGGGGCAGTCAGGGATTCGTTAGAGGTAAACACAGAAGAACTGAAGTATCTGCGTGACCTTGCAGAACGAGATATTGTCAACCGGTTCACGACAGCAGAGATAAAGGTTGATATGTCGGGGATGCAGAACACGGTCAACAGCGGCGACGATATTGACGGGTTCATGACCAGGCTGACTGACTCTGTGAATGAGGCGGTCGACAACATGACGGAAGGGGTGCATCAGTGATGGCAAATGGCGGATATGATGTCTATATGGACAAGTGTCTTTTACCGGTTACACCTGAAAAGATACAGATAAAAATTAACAACAGCAACCAAACAGTGACACTTATCAGGGAAGGGGAAATCAATATTCTGAAAAAAGCGAAGCTGACGGACATCGAATTTGAAGCGGAAATTCCCCAGATTTTGCAGCCCTATGCGGTCTATAAGTCAGGCTTCAAAAGTGCAGGGTATTTCTTTGAACACTTTGAGAACCTGAAAATAAGCAAAAAGCCGTTCCAGTTTATTGTGTGCAGAAAAACCCCGGCAGGGAAGAAGCTGCTCAACACAAATATCAAGGTGTCGCTGGAGGATTACAAAATTACAGAGGATGCCGGAAACGGTTTTGATTTCACGGTGAAGTTCAACCTGAAACAGTGGCGGGAGTATGGGACCAGAATTGTGAGTATTCAAAATACGGATTCGGATGCAAAAGCGCATACAGACCCGTACAGGGAGACAAATCATTCGCCTTCTCCCACGGATTCGCAGGCGTATACGGTTGTGAAAGGCGACTGTCTCTGGAATATTGCCAGACATTTTTACGGCAATGGCTCCAGATATACGGATATTTATAATGCAAACAGAGGCGTCATCGGCAGCAGCCCCAATCTGATTTATCCGGGGCAGGTTCTGACCATCCCGCCGGCATGAGAAAGGGGGTTTGAGAATTGGATATTGAATTACTGGTCTGGAATGAAACTGGAACAAAGCTATATATGCCCGCTGTCCAGGAGGGCATTGAGTGGTCTACAGAGCGGAAGACTACCCCGGGAAAACTGGTCTTTAAAGTATTGAGAGACGACGTGCTTGACTTGTCGGAGGGCAGTGCAGTCAGTATGCGGGTTGACGGTGACAACGTGTTTTTTGGATATGTGTTCAGACAGAATCGCTCAAAAGATCAGATAGTCACAGTCACCGCCTATGACCAGCTGAGATATTTAAAAAATAAAGATACCAGAGTGTATGAAGGAAAAACTGCGGCACAGCTCATCAAAATGATCGCGGACGACTACGCGCTGGTTTCCGGGACACTTGAGGACACGGGGTATGTGATTGAATCCCGGGTAGAGGAAAACACCTCACTGTTCGAAATGATTGAAAACGCCCTGGATCTGACACTGACCAACACGGGAAGAATATACGTTCTGTATGACGATTTTGGAAAGCTGACGCTCAGGAGCCTCGAATCCATGTATGCGGGTGTTCCGGGAGCATACCTGATGATCGATGAAGGGACAGGGGAAAACTTTGACTACACGTCATCTATTGATGAGAATACCTACAATAAAATAAAGCTGACCTATGACAATGAAGAGAGTGGCCACAGGGATGTATTCACGGCACATGATACTGAAAATATGAAAAAATGGGGGATCCTGCAGTATTTTGAGACGCTGCAAAAGGGTGAGAACGGGCAGGCAAAAGCAGATGCACTGTTGAAGCTCTACAACCAAAAGACACGCAGCCTGAAAATCTCAGGCGCCTTTGGAGATAACCGTGTGAGGGCGGGCTCGATGGTTGTTATCTGTCTCGAGCTTGGAGATATCAGACTGAAAAACTGGATGCTTGTGGAAAAGTGCACGCATACCTACAAGGAGGGGGAACATTGGATGGATTTGACACTGAGAGGGGGCGAATTTAATGGCTGATGCATATGAACTTGTTGAGACGCTCAAGCGGGCGGCGGTCGGAGCGATGGAATCCAAAAAGCCAGTCAACGTACATTTTGGGAAAGTTGTCAGTACTGCACCGCTGAAAATCAAGATTGAACAGAAGATGGTGCTGGGCGAAAAGCAGCTGATTCTCTCGAGGAATGTGACGGAATTCAGGACAGTTATCACCGGGACAGAACCTGCTTCTGCATCACACGTTCGTGCTGCTGGAAAGATTGAGATCACCGTTCATAATGGCTTGGTTGTCGGTGATGAAGTGATCCTGATAAGGCAGCAGGAAGGTCAGAAATTTATTGTGTGGGACAGGACTGGCACATGATCCCTTCAACCAGCGGCTTTCTGCCGCGGGACTTTGTGATTGAAGAACAACCAAGCCTGACTTACAAGATGGACTTAGAGGGGGATTCTGTGAGGGGATTTGCCGACAAGCAGGAGGCGATGAAGCAGACTGTATACAGGATATTGAATACGGAGCGTTACCAGTTTGTCATATATCCCTGGTATTATGGGATTGAAACCCTTGACTTGTACGGCGAGCCGGTCACGTATGTATGCCCGGAGCTAGAGCGCAGAATCACAGAAGCATTGCTGACGGACACGAGAATCAGAAGTGTCACGGATTTTGAATTTGACCTTGATGGGAAGGGCGCGGTTCATGCCGCGTTTACAGTCAATACCATTTACGGTGCAGTCAAGGCACAAAAGGAGGTGAACATCTAAATGTATGAGAAAGAGACTTATGAATCCATCCTTGAACGGATGTTGAACAGGGTGTCTGACAAGCTGGACAAAAGACCCAGTTCTGTTATCTACGATACCCACAGTGCAGCCGCCATCGAGCTTCAGCTTCTGTATATCGAGCTGGAATACCTGATAAAAAATTCCTATGGCGACACCGCCGCGCGGGAGTATCTGATACTGCTCGCAAAGGACCGCGGGCTTGCGCCCGAAACTGCGACAAAGGCAGTCCTGAAGGGTGTGTTTGCTCCAGCAGATATTGATGTCACAGGAAAGCGCTTTAACATTGGCGATATGAATTATGTGGTGACACAACAGATGCTTCCCGGGCAGTATCAGGTGCAGTGCGAGACTGCAGGGACAGCCGGGAACCAGTATCTTGGAGATATGATGCCGATTGACTACATTGATCGACTGCAGACCGCGCAGCTGACTGAAATACTGATACCCGGGGAGGATGACGAGGATACGGAAGCGTTCCGGCAGCGGTATTTTGACAGTTTTAATGAGCGGTCTTTTGCGGGGAACCAGATGGCATATCTCGAGGCCGTAAAAAAGATTGACGGTGTGGGCGACTTGAAGGTTACAAGGGTCTGGAACGGGGATATACGCCCCGCCAAGATGATACCGGATGCGAACGTTACACAGTGGTACGATTCTGTTCTCGGAGAGCTGGACACAGAGGTTGCAGCGTGGCTTTCGGCAGTCTATACGGCTGCATATGAGAAGAAGCTGACCACTGGTGGGACAGTCCTGATAACAGTTGTCAACTCGCTGGATTTTGGAGAGGCGACAGATGTGCTGCTGGACAAAATCCAGACGGAACTTGACCCCGTTGAAAACGCCGGGGAAGGGGCGGGGCTTGCGCCGATCGGCCATGTGGTTCAGGTGAAAAGCGCCGAACCCGTCGCGGTTGACATCAAAGCAAACGTGACCTTTCTTGAAGGATATAACTGGTCCAACACACAGACCCGGATACAGGAAGCACTCAGTTCTTACCTGCTCGAGCTAAGAAAGGAATGGGCGGATAGTCCGTATACGGTTGTACGGATCAGACAGATTGAGACAAGGATTCTTGGCGTGAAGGGTGTGCTCGATATCGCGGATACCAAAATCAACGGTTCCGCGGACAATCTGACGCTGACTGGCTGTCAGATTCCGGTGCCGGGAGGTGTTAGCATATGATTCGGGAAGTTGACCTTGTCGCCTGTTTACCGCCATTCATGCAGCGCTACAAGGAACCGGCCGCCGCGCTTGAAGCGGAAAATCCTGAGTTTCAAATCCTGTGGGATGCCGCTGACCGGGTGCTGAAAAACGGTTTTATATGTACTGCTGACGAAGACGGTCTGTCCAGGTTTGAAAGGGTGTTGAAAATCGAGCCGTCAAAAGCGGATACGCTCGAGAGCCGCCGCGCAAGAATACAGGCAAGATGGGTCCATACGATTCCATATACGGAGCGCGTGCTGGTTGAAAAGCTCGCCATTTTGTGCCAAGGCAGTCATTTTACGCTCACAAAAAGATATGATTGTTACAAAATCGAGGTGGATGTCAGCCTTGAATTATTTGGACAGACGCAAGAGTTAGAGCGCATACTTGGCGACATGATTCCGTGCAACATGGTGGTGGATATCCGGAATACTCTTAACCTGATGGCGGAAGGGAACGTCTGGACAGGCGGCGGAATCTGTTCTATAGAAACATTTTTTGTGACCAACGATTTTAAGGAACGGTTTGATGCAGATGGAATATGCCGGGGAGGTTCGGGTGTGGTTGTGACTGAATTTTTCACGGTGCAGAATGAATAGCAGAAAGGATGATAAAAATGGCAGAATTTTCTAAACTGGTCATTACAAGAAAGGGGCAGGCGCTGCTCGCAAAGATGCTCGCAGGGCAGGGGGATATCGCGTTTTCCAAAATCTCCGCGTCAGATGTGGTTTATGAAGTGGAGCAGCTAGAAACATTGGACGCGCTTGCCGATGTGAGGCAGTCCAACAGGATTTCGAGGATAACGCGGACAAATGAAGTCGCGGTAAAGGTTGAGACAGCCTTTAGCAATACAGAGCTGACAGAGGGCTATTATATGCGCACGCTCGGACTGTATGCCAATGACCCCGAAGAAGGCGAAATCCTGTATGCGGTGACGACCGAGACGACAGGGAACTGCTACATGCCCGCCTATAACGGTGTGACTGTTTCGGGTGCTTACATACAGCTTGTGAGTACGGTGGGGAATGCGGAAAACGTATCTGTTGAGATTGATCAGGCGGCGATTGCCACAATTGGAAATATCCAGGATCTGCAGAAGCAGATCGATGAAATCTGGGGTAAGGATGCAGATGGAAACAGTCCGGGATTTGCAGAAGGCATAGAGTCGAATAACGTGATAGGCGCTATCAACGAGGTTTTTACGCTTGGCAGTGAGAACAAACAGAAATTAGTGGATAATCTTATTGCCATGGGAATTGACGCATCCACAGAGGAGTCATGGGGGACACTGCTGGACAAAGTGCTGGATATGACGGACACATCCGAAGATACTGTGACCGCGGAGGCGCTGCTGGCAGGTCACACAGCACACAACGCAGCTGGCGAGCAGATAATGGGAGCTATGCCGGAACGGGCAGGGGCGACAGTCGACGCCACAGAAACGACACAGGACAGCGAGTATACATATCTCGGGATGCCGGATGGGCATTATGATGTGGCAAGCAGGGTTAGGACGAAAAATAGCAATATTGCGTTAAACGCAAAAATAATTGCAGCAGGTGGCGGGGCAGTATCCTCCAACGATGATAGAACTGTTGGCCCCTATAGCATTAGCGGTAGCAATTTTTCTCGAGCATATCTGGCAGTTGCATCAATATGTGATAATCGAGCAGATACACAGCCGTCTGTTAACAACGTACAGTTGTTAAAGGCGCTGAGTATTGGGGCAGTAGCTACATATATGGTAACAAGGATATATGTATATAAAATAAA
>CAMWOK010000034.1 GCA_947175845.1 uncultured Lachnospiraceae bacterium
CAAAATCATAATCGAACTTTGTGATATCGTTAACGAAAGATTTTACCTTATCAATAGAGTTTAAAGAAATCTGAATTGTTTTCATTCTAACTACCTCCTTTTATTATAACCTTCCTTTTTATAATAAAGGGAAACCGTGGAAAAGTCAACTAAAGATAAAAAACAGTTGTCATGAAAAATGACGAAAATAAGCTAAAATAATGTACAAATTGACATCAATGCCAAAACTACTGTGCGGCGTCAGCATTTATTTTGCCAAGCCGGCTGAAATGACACAAAAACAATACAGATAAGGAAGGAGGACCATCTGAGATGAAGACAGTGGCATATCACAATCTGGGATGTAAAGTAAACGCATATGAAATGGATGCGATGCTGCAGGCGCTCAGAGAGCACGGATATCAGATCGTGCCATTTGAGCAAAAGGCAGATATCTATATTGTAAACACATGTACGGTGACAAACATTGCAGACAGAAAGAGCCGGCAGATGCTCCACCGGGCAAAGAAGACCAACCCGGAGGGGATCGTCGTGGCAGTCGGATGCTACGTGCAGTCCGACACGCGCGCGGTGGAGGCGGACTGCGCCGTCGATCTTCTGGTGGGAAACAACAGAAAGAAAGATCTGGTTGAAATTCTTGAAAGTTACATGGAGGGCGTGGCCAGAAAGAGCGTGATCGATATCAGCCGCACCGCCGAGTACGAGGAGATGCAGCTGACATCGACCGCGGAGCACACGCGGGCATACATCAAGATACAGGACGGGTGCAACCAGTTCTGTACCTACTGCATGATACCCTACGCTAGGGGGCGGGTCAGAAGCCGCCCGAGGCAGGCTGTGGCCGAGGAGATCCGGGGGCTTGCGGCGGCGGGCTACAGGGAGTTTGTGCTGACCGGCATACATATCAGTTCGTATGGTATGGATTTCAATGACGGGGAAAACCTGCTCTCACTGCTTCAGGCGATCGATGGGATTGAGGGGGTGGAGCGGATTCGTTTAGGCTCGCTTGAGCCGCGCATTGTCACAAGGGAGTTTGCAGAGAGCCTGTCGCAGCTTCGACATCTCTGCCCCCATTTTCATCTGTCCCTTCAGAGCGGCTGTGAGACAGTGCTCGAGCGCATGAACCGGCATTATACACCCGGGCAGTATCTTGCGGGAGTAGCATTTCTGCGCACCTTTTTTGCACACCCCGCAGTCACCACCGATGTGATTGTGGGATTTCCCGGAGAGACGCAGGAGGAGTTTGAGCGCACGCGCCAGTTTGTGGAGGATGTCGAATTTTACGAGATGCATATTTTTAAGTACTCCAGGAGAAAGGGCACAAAAGCGGCAGTGATGCCAAACCAGGTGCCGGAGGACATAAAGACGGCCAGAAGCGGCGTGCTGCAGGACATTGAAAGGCGGGACTCTGCAAAGTTCCGGGCGTACTATATCGGAAAGACTGTCGAGATTTTGGTGGAGGAGAGGAGGCTGATCGCAGGGACGCAATACTGGATTGGACACACAAAAGAGTATGTGAAGGCGGCGTGTGCACTGCCGGGGCAGAACATGGAAAATCAGATGATTGCAGGGAAAGTAAAAGGGTTTCTCGAGGACGAAATTTTGGAGATAACGGTCTCTTAAGACAGTATTAACACATTTTCGTGCAGTAACTCTTGAATTTTGCGGCAAATTAAGTTATGATATCTATAACAGTGCAAAACGAACGATGCAGGACGGCAATGCATAGGCGGCAGGAAAATACGAAAGCTCATCATTGGAAGGAGCATAGAGAATGGAAGATTTGACACGTACACAATTTATACAGTTAGCGCCGGAGGATCTCGGAGAGACCGCTTCGGTGAAGGATGTGATTGCTTCTGTCTATGCTGCGCTTACAGAGAAAGGGTACAATCCGGTAAATCAGATTGTCGGCTATATCATGTCAGGGGACCCGACCTATATCACCAGCCATAAGGGGGCCAGAGCGATGATCATGAAGGTGGAGCGGGACGAGCTTGTGGAGGAGATGTTCCGGTCCTACATTCAGAATGCGGGATGGGACAGGACTCGAAGATTCTGACGGGAACCGGTGTGCGGAGTCTGAGATATGAGTGACCAGGATGGAGAGATGCATGAGGAAAATGGGACTTGACTTTGGGTCGAAGACCGTGGGAGTGGCCATCAGCGACCCTCTTTTTATCACAGCCCAGGGAGTTGAGATCGTGCGCAGAAAGTCTGCGAACAAGCTTCGTCAGACGCTGGCAAGGCTCGAGGAATTGATAGTGGAGTACGAGGTGGACGAGATCGTTCTTGGGTATCCAAAGAACATGAACGCCACCGAGGGAGAACGGGTGGAGAAGACCCTTGCCTTCAAGGAGATGCTCGAGAGAAGGACAGGGCTTGAGGTACAGCTGTGGGACGAGCGTTTGACCACAGTGGCAGCAGATAAAGCGATGATGGAAGCCGGTATAAGACGTGAGGAGCGCAGGGAGCACGTTGACAGGATAGCGGCAGTTTTTATTTTGCAGGGGTATTTGGATTATCTGAAAAATAAGGAAAGGTATGGACTACAATAATGGAAAAAATTACCTTCATGCCGGATGGCGAGGATGCGGCAGTTGATTTTTATGTGCTGGAGCAGACGACTATCGGCGGGGTGAATTATATTTTGGTAACAGATGCGGAGGAAGAGGAGGATGGCGAAGCATACATTTTGAAGGCTTTCCCCGGTGCAGACGATCGTGAGCAGGTTTATCGCATGGTGGAAAATGACGAGGAATTTGCGGCTGTAGCTGGAGTTTTCGAAAATATGCTGGATGACATCGACCTTGTCTAATATTTATAAGTAAGAAACGGATAAAAACGTTACAGGAGGTTTATTTTGAAACAGAACAAACAAAATACGTCAAAGCTTAAGATTATTCCTTTGGGAGGTCTTGAGCAGATTGGTATGAACATTACTGCCTTTGAGTATGAAGACAGTATTGTTGTGGTGGACTGCGGTCTGAGTTTTCCGGCAGATGACATGCTGGGTGTCGATCTTGTGATCCCCGATGTCACCTATCTGAAAAACAATCAGGACAAAGTAAAAGGCTTTGTCATCACTCACGGGCACGAGGATCACATCGGCGCGCTGCCGTATGTGCTCAAGGAGATCAACGTTCCGGTGTACGGGACAAAGCTGACAATGGGAATTATCGAGAACAAACTCACAGAGCACAACCTGATTCACAATGTGCGCAGGAAGGTAGTCAAATTTGGTCAGAATATCAATCTGGGTTGTTTTCGGATAGAATTTATCAAGACAAATCACAGCATTGTCGATGCGGCGGCGCTCGCGATCTACTCGCCTGCGGGAATCGTGGTGCACACGGGGGATTTCAAGGTGGATTACACGCCTGTGTACGGGGACGCTATCGATCTGCAGCGGTTTGCGGAGCTTGGCAAAAAGGGTGTGCTCGCCCTGATGTGCGACAGCACCAACGCAGAGCGGCCCGGATTTACCCCGTCGGAGAAGAAGCTCGGGCCGGTGTTTGACTCTCTTTTTGAGGAGCACAAGAAGACCAGAATCATCATTGCAACGTTTGCGTCCAACGTGGACCGGGTGCAGCAGATTATCAACACAGCCGACAAATTCGGGCGGAAAGTGGTGGTTGAGGGGCGGAGCATGGTCAACATCATCGAGACAGCTTCCAAACTAAATCGCATCAGCATCCCGGAAAACACGCTGATTGATATCGAGCGGCTGAAAAACTATCCCAAGGACAAGACAGTCATCATCACGACCGGAAGCCAGGGAGAGAGCATGGCAGCGCTCAGCCGCATGGCGAGCGGCATGCACAAGAAGATTTCGATCGGAAAGGGTGACACCGTCATCTTCTCGTCCAACCCGATCCCGGGAAATGAGAAGGCGGTCACAAAGGTCATCAATGAACTCTTCAAAAAAGGAGCCGACGTGATTTTCCAGGACACACATGTATCCGGACATGCCTGCCAGGAGGAGATCAAGCTGATTTACACCCTGACCAAGCCCAAGTATGCAGTGCCGGCGCACGGTGAGTTCAAACACCTGAAAGCGCAGGCAAAGATTGCGATGGATCTGGGCTTCGACAAGGATGATGTGTTTATCCTGCAGTCGGGCGACGTGCTCGCGCTGGATGCAAACAGTGCCAGCATCACGGGAAAGGTGCCGGTGGGTGCCGTGCTCGTGGACGGGCTTGGCGTCGGAGATGTCGGAAATGTCGTGCTGCGGGACAGACAGCATCTGGCAGAGGATGGCATCCTGATCGTGGTGATGTCGCTCGACGGCGCTTCGGGCGAGCTGCTGGCAGGGCCGGATATCGTATCGCGCGGTTTTGTGTATGTGAAGGAGTCGGACGAGCTGCTCGAGGAGGCGCGCAAGCTGATCGAGAAAGCCGTGCTTGGATGTCTCAAGAAAAATATCACGGACTGGGGTAAGATCAAGGGAACCATCAAGGACACGCTGGGAGAGTTTGTGTGGAAAAAGACAAAGAGGCGTCCGATGATTCTGCCGATCATTATGGAAACATAGTCTGGGAGGTGCAGCGATGAATGCAAAACAGTTCTTGGGGGCGATCTCCGCGATGATCATCCGGATTGCGATGGCAGCAGTGATCATTGTCGCGGTGTTTCGGCTTGCAGTATACGCATATGATTTCGGCTATCAGGTGTTTGCCGACGTGTCCGTGAGCGAGGGCGAAGGCCGGGTCGTCAGCGTCGTCGTGTCCGACGGCCTAAGCAGCAGGGAGCTTGCAAAACTATTGGAACAGAAGGGCCTGATCAACGACGCCAATGTGTTCTATGTCTATGAGCGGCTCTCCGATTACAAGGATAAGTTAAAACCCGGAACGTATGAGCTGAGCACCGCCATGAATGCCGAGGAGATGCTTGAGATAATGTGTGACACGCAGGCAGAACCGGAATCGGAATCCGAGGAAAATTAAGATTCTGCATGGAAAGGATATGACTGTTTTGGTCATATCCCTTTTCGATTTTTGCCCCATCCCGCACCGGCGCAGAGACCATTCAACACAAAAATACAACCATGAACTGGAGGCAGGATATGAAAGGTGGCCATAGGAGGGGAATCACCCTTTTATTTATAATATACCTAGCGATAGTGCTGCGGATCACCGTGTTCCGCTCCACATTTACAGTGCAGAATCTGTGTCTGAATGGCAGGATTATCCTGACATTTTTTGAGGGATATATCGCGCTGATCCGGCAGAGAAACTGGTTTTCCTTCATATATCTTTTCTTTGGAAATATAGTGTGGTTTGTTCCGTTTGGAATGTATCTGCAGTACATGGGAAAGACGAAAACACTGCTGCGCACTGCAGCGTGCGGGCTGCTGTTCTCACTCTGTATCGAGACGATGCAGTATGTATTTGGAACGGGCTATTCCGAGCTGGACGACCTGATACTGAACACGATCGGCACGTGGATCGGAGCAGCCATGGTGCGCATGGTTTTTCAAAAGAGCCAGGGTATAGCAGGCTGAGAGAAATTATACTGGCGGTCGAAAAGGCTGACCGCCAGTATAGAGTTATGCGCACAGCCGCATGAGGAAATATGCCGCTTCGCGGCTGCGGCTGACGCAATACTCACGGCAGATTTCATCTGTCGTGAGTATATTTTGAGCGTGGACAGCACGCGGAGAGGAGCAGAAATGAAATCATATTTGTTGGAGTGCTGTGTGGACAGTACGGAATCGGCGCTGGCGGCAGCCAGGGGTGGTGCGGACAGGCTGGAGCTTTGCAGCGGCCTTGTCATAGGCGGAATTTCTCCGGGACTTTCGCTGTTTGAGGAGATCCGGCAGCACTGCGCGCTGCCGATACGCGTGCTGCTTCGCCCCCGCTTTGGGGATTTTCTCTATACCGCGCATGAAATTTCTGTCATGGCGCGTGAGGTGGAGCTGTTTCAAAAAGCGGGTGCGGAGGGGATCGTGATCGGATGCCTCCAAAAGGACGGAAGCCTTGACGTGGGGCAGATGCGGGAGCTGATGTCGGCTGGACAGGGCATGGGAGTGACACTGCACAGGGCTTTTGACGTGTGCGCGGATCCGATGGAGGCGTACAGACAGGCGGCAGAGCTTGGCATTGATACCATACTGACTTCGGGGCAGGCGGCGGACTGCACAAAAGGAATGTCCCTGCTCAGGTCCCTCAAGGAGCTGTCGATGGAGAGCGGCGGGCCGGAGATCATGGCGGGGGCCGGAGTGACGCCCGAAGTGATCCGGCAGTTTCTTGCGGACACGAAGATAACGCACTTCCACATGTCCGGCAAGAAGACACTCGACAGCGGCATGGTATTTCGCAGGCAGGGGGTTCCCATGGGGATTCCGGGGATGGATGAGTACAGTGTTTTCCGGACAGACGAGAAGGTGGTTGCCGCGGCTGCATCATGTCTTGCGGAATGCGCGCAGGCATGATGCAGGCAAGACTTTGGAATACGGTTTGACAGGACGTTGAAAAGGGAGACAGCGATGAAAGATTTTGAGAAGAAAATAGCTCCCAGGCGCAGCATTGACACGGAAAGCTGGTTTATCGAGTGCTACCGCAGATATCAGGGGCACCCGATGAAGATACTGATTTCTCTGTACAGGGGCAACTACCACAAGTTTGTGCTGGCAGTGATCAGTTTTTTTATCAAACATGCCTGTGTGTGGGTGCTGCCGATACTGACGGCAAATATTATCAATGATGTCACGACGAAAAATCCAAACACCATTCGGAATATTATATTTTACGCGGTGTTTGAGGGGATACTGATCGTGATCAATGTGCCCATGAACTATCTGTACACCGCCTACAAGAGCCTGGCGACGCGCTATGTGGAGACGGGCCTTCGAAAGGCGCTGGTGCGCAAGCTCCAGCAGCTGTCCATCTCGTACCATGTGGAGACGCAGTCGGGAAGGCTGCAGTCCAAGATTATGCGCGATGTGGAGGCGGTGGAGACACTGTCCACGCAGATGTTTTTGAACATGCTCAACATCGTGCTCAACATCGGCGTGGCGCTGATTGTCACAGGGTCCAAGAGCAAGACGGTTTTGGTGTTCTTCGTGTTTGCGGCGCCGGTTGCGGCGGTCACGATGGTCTCTTTTCGCAATGTGATGAAGAAAAAGAACAGGGAATTTCGCAAGGAGATGGAGGAGACCTCGGCGCGCGTCATGGAGATGGTGGAACTTGTGCCTGTGACCAGGGCACATGCCCTCGAGGACGAGGAGGTGCGCAAAATCAGCACGCAGCTTTTTGCGGTGGCGGAGAAGGGCTATCAGCTGGATGTGGTGCAGGCGCTTTTTGGCTCCGTGGGCTGGGCGATTTTCCAGATTTTTCAGGTGATATGTCTGGCGTTCACCGGATACCTTGCGATACGGGGGAGTATACAGGTGGGCGATATCACGCTCTACCAGAGTTATTTTTCGACGGTGGTCAATCAGGTTTCCGCGATTGTGACACTGCTTCCGATTATCACAAAGGGGGTCGAGTCGGTCAATTCGATCGGGGAGGTACTCCTGTCGGAGGATGTGGAGCACAACGAGGGCAAGGAAAAACTGTCGGAAGTGCAGGGCGTCTTTTCGTTTGAGGATGTCAGCTTTCACTACAACAACAATGAAAATCAGGTGCTCAACCATCTGAACCTGCAGGTGGAGCAGGGACAGACCATCGCCTTTGTCGGCGAGTCGGGCGCGGGCAAGTCCACCATCTTGAACATGGTGATCGGTTTTCACATGGCGAGCGGTGGAAAGGTTCTGCTGGATGGTCATGATATGAGTCAGATTGATCTGCGCTCCTACAGGAAACATCTGGCAGTGGTCCCGCAGACGTCCATTCTGTTTTCGGGCACAATCCGGGAGAATATTACATACGGCTGCGAGCACATCACGGACGAGGAGCTGGCCGAGGTGGTGCGCGCCGCCAACCTTACCGATCTGGTGGAGAGCCTGCCAAAGGGGCTGGATACTCCGGTGGGCGAGCACGGCGGCAAGCTGTCGGGCGGGCAGCGCCAGCGCATCGCGATCGCGCGGGCACTGGTGCGCAATCCAAAGATTATCGTGTTGGACGAGGCGACATCGGCGCTGGACAGCATCTCGGAAAAGATGATTCAGGAGGCGATCAACAATCTGGTGAAGGGCAGGACAACGTTCATTGTGGCGCACCGTCTCTCGACGATCCGCGACGCCGACAGGATTGCGGTGATCGCAGGCGGAAAATGTGTCGAGTACGGCACGTTTGAGGAGCTTATGGAACTCAAGGGCGAGTTTTACCGCATGAAAGTGATTCAGAGCTGATACAGCGCCTGCCATTTTGCCGCAGGCAGCGCCATAGAGCAGTACATAAAGATATTAGCCGCAGGCAGCGCCATAGAGCAGTACATAAAGATATTAGCCGCAGGCTACGCCACATAGCAGTACATAAAGATAAAGTGGCAGATGCTTCCGCCCATCACGAAGAGGTGAAAGATCTCGTGCGAGCCAAAGTATTTGTGCAGGGAGTTGAACACGGGAAGCTTCAGCGCGTAGATCACGCCGCCGACCGTGTAGATGATTCCCCCGGCCAGAAGCCATCCGAACGCCGCGTGCGCAAGCGTGTGCCAGAGCGTGCCAAAGACGAGCAGGCACAGCCATCCCATGGCGATATATATCACGGATGAGAACCACTTCGGGCAGGTGATCCACAGCGCCTTCACCAGCATTCCCACGATTGCCACGCCCCAGACAAGCGCCAACAGCGCGTATCCCATGCCGCCGCCGAGAACGATGAGACACACGGGAGTGTAGGACCCGGCGATCAACACAAAGATCATCATGTGGTCAATCTTGCGAAATACCCGCAGGATCCTGCCTGAGACATTGAGGCTGTGATAGAGGGCGCTCGCCCCGTACAGAAGAATCATGCTGGCTGCAAACACGGCGAGTGACGCCGCCGCCACGCCGCCGTGTGCTTTCACGATCAGCGGTGACGCCGCGACAGCCGCCATGAGACAGGCGATAAAATGCGTGATCGCGCTTCCGGGTTCCCTGATTGTCAACTGCATAAATTACTCCTCCTTATTTGAACCTATAAAAATTTTCTCTCGATATCAGGCACAAAGAGCGTCTGAAAAGAATTTGCGCCACAGATAGAATCGTTAATGATGACATGTAGTATTAAAAACTACTTGTCAGTTAATATAATACTACTCCTTATTGTGACCAATGTCAATCACAAATATCAAAAAATATTTCGCACAAAAAAAGAGGACTGCTCAGTCCTCCTCGATCACATGTATTTCCAGATAGTCAAAGTCGATGGATTCTATAAAGTTGTCTGCCGTAAAACGGGTTTTGTCATGTCTTTTAAAATCCGCAATATTTGAATCCAGCCAGATAGGTTTTCCCAGATCAAACGCGTAACACACTGCCTCGAGCGCATCAAATACCTTGTGCGTGCGCGTCTCGGGGCGGTCGTCACAGATGACCGTGTCCCTGAGCATGTGATTGTTCTGAAAGGTTCTCGCCCACAGTCGAAACATAAATACACCTCCCTGATGCAGCATGATTGATATTTTATACTGGCGGTCGAAAAGGCTGACCGCACAGTATAAAGTTATGCGCACAGCCGCATAAGGAAATATGCCGCTTCGCGGCTGCGGCTGACGCGATACTCACGGCAGATTTCATCTGTCGTGAGTATAACACAGAATTCCGAAAATAGAAAGCACAAACGTGTTCCGTTTTTTGTATACAAAGGGATTTGTAAAAATTTCTTAAAATTATGGATTTTGCCTGTTCAAAACAAAGAAAAATGTGGTACAATAATATACGTTGTGCGCATTTTTGCAGCATCGGTGTGCGGGGCATCAGGAATCGTGGCAGAGTATGCCAGCAGTCCGGCAGTACACCGAAAGAGGGGAGGCGGATTGTCTATGGAATACAGTGGAAGCGGCAGGTCGGATGTGGACAGCTGGAAAGAAGTGATCTTGATATACAGTTCTGCCTTGAAGGAAATCGGGACAAAACTCGAGATTCTCAACGACGAGTTCCAGCATGTGCATCAGTACAATCCCATCGAACACATCAAGTCGAGAATCAAGACATCGGAGAGTATTGTCAAGAAACTCAAGAAGCACGGATATGAGTCGACCATCGACAACATGGTGCAGTACGTGAACGACATTGCGGGCATCCGCATCATATGCTCGTTCACCACGGACATCTACCGGATAGCCGAGATGCTCGAGAGACAAAACGACATACGCATACTGTCGGTAAAGGACTATATCAGGAATCCTAAGACGAGCGGCTACAAGAGTTATCACATGATTGTGTCCATTCCCATCTATCTCTCAGAGAAGCGGGTGGACGCGAAGGTGGAGATCCAGATCAGAACGGTGGCGATGGACTTCTGGGCGAGTCTGGAGCATAAGATCAACTACAAATTTGACGTCAACATCCCCGAACACATCAAGGAGGAACTCTCCACGTGTGCCGCGATGGTGTCCGAGCTGGACGCGAAGATGTTGTCGCTGAACGAGGAAGTCAAGCAGCTGTCGCTGGATTAACCCGTAAAATGAGGAGTGCCCCGACCATTTCAGAGAAATGAGCCGGGGCTATTATGAAAAAATTTATCTATGTGTAATGAAAACACTACGCTGTTGCCGTTTGCTATGTTTAGATATTACCACTTAATTATGAATAAATTATGAATAAAATGTAATATTATTGTAAATGTGCATATCTTTGCAATAAAATGAATTGATTTTATATGCAAAATACACAAATGCGTTTGACGATGCCTGTTGTAAGGAACAGGGTTTCATGATAAGATAAGGAATATAGATACCTGATTGCAGGAGGACAGGACGGACTGGTTTGTTTGGAAAGGTGCGGTTGAAAAACGATGGATAATTTCATGGATAAGCTTGCGCAGAAGTTCAGCGCGCAGGAGATGATCAAGGCAAATTCGCAGGCGGAGGCGGAGGAGATGAAGCGTCTGCAGCTGCAGGTGTCCGAGTACGAGAAGATTTTGCAGGAGATGCGGAAGCTCAATTACCGCAATACTGAGCTTTCCGAGAAACTTGACCGGATGATCGGCGAGAACGCGGACAAGATTCAGGGTATGAAGGAGGACGAACAGCGGCTCATAGCTGCGCTCCGGGATCTGACGGACGAGCAGACGCGCAACCGCGAGGCGGATCTTGAGCGCAGGGATGCGGAACGCCTTGCGCGGGAGCAGGTGGAGGGGACGCAGAAACAGGCGGATCTCTCCGCGATAACCGATCTGCTCGAGAATAAATTTCAGAAGTCGGACGATTTTGTGCACAAGGAGAATGTCAAGGTGTACAGAAATGTGCAGGCGGTGGTGGTCGACGAGATCAGGCGCTGCGTGGAGAACACGCAGAACGACAAGAATGAGCTGAAAAAGGAGCTGGGCGCAAAGCTGAACAAAGTCATGATCGTGAGTGTGCTCTCTCTTGTGGCTTCGACGGCCAGCATTGTTTTGTGGGCGCTCACGGCGGCGGGCGTACTCAGATGAGGGGACAGTATGGCAAAGATTACATTTAAGCCCGGAAACATGCTCTATCCGCTGCCCGCGGTGATGGTGAGCGTTGCGGACAGGGATGGCAAAAGCAATATTTTTACCGTCGCATGGGCGGGGACAGTGTGCACCAATCCACCCATGGTGGGGATTTCAGTCCGCCCGTCGCGGTATTCGCACCATATGATTGTGGAGACGGGGGAGTTTGTCATCAATCTCACGACCCGCGCGCTCGCGCGCGCCACGGACTACTGCGGGGTGCGCAGCGGAAGGGATGTCGACAAGTGGAAGGAGACCGGGCTGACACCAGTGCAGTCGGACGTCGTGAAAGCGCCGTGCATCGCGCAGAGTCCTGTGAACATTGAGTGCAGGGTGACACAGACGCTGCAGCTTGGCTCCCACGACCTGTTTATCGCACAGGTGGCGGCCGTGCACGCAGACGACCAGTACATGGACGCGAAGGGGCGGTTTCATCTCGAACAGGCCCTCCCGATGGTGTACAGCCACGGTGAATATTATGATCTGGGAAAAAAACTTGGAAAATTTGGGTACAGTGTGAAAAAAAAGCCATGACGCGCGGCATTATTTTTTCTTTACATTATCGAAAAAGGCTGTTAGAATTATAACTGTCAGTCAACACTACAGATATAGGGAACACAATATGCATTTACATAGAAGATTAAAGCTGTGCAGCATGGAGGCAGCCGCGATTGTGATAGCAGTCTGCGCGTTTCTGTTTCCGACCATACAGCTTTTTAAACATACAGGAGAGAACTATTTTACAGTGAAGTTAAACGGAGTCGAGGTGGGGAATCTGCCGTCAACAGAGCACCTCGATGAACTGCTCACAACGGCGCGGCGCCAGGCCGTTTGCGCGATTGGCACAGACGAGCTGGTTTTTATGGATGCGGAGCTGGTGACGGAGGGCAGGGAGAAGCTCTGGGCAGCAGTGGACGACGAGGAGGACGTTGTGGAGCGGATGGCCGATGTGCTCATGCGCAGCACGCGCGAGACCCTGCACCGATCCTACACGGTCAAAGTCAACGAGACGGCAGTCAATCTGGGTTCATACAGCGAGGTGCACGAGCTGCTTGCGCAGGCGATTGCGCCGTATGACACACAGAATCAGTACCAGGTGCAGCTTGAGCTGGACAAGGACCGCGAGATCAATGTGCTCGAGGCGGTTATTTTGTCGCGCGATGAAGTGCAGGCATCCGAGGAGGAGTTCAGCACATCCGCGGGAATCACAGCCGAGTTTGACAGGATGTTTGCGGAAGTGGAACCGGAGCAGGAGAAACGGTTTGAGGATTACACGGCGGGGCTGACCGGGATAGAATACGCGGAAAAGATAGAGGTCGTGGAGGCATATCTGCTCGAGGAGAGCCTCAATACGGTGGAGGAGTCCGTGGATCTTGTGACCAGGGAACAGGAGATGCAGATAATCTACAAGGTGGTTAAGGGGGATACCCTCTCCCAGATCTCCCTCGACAACAATATTCCGATGGAGGAGCTGGTCGCGCTCAACGACGCCCTCGAGGATGAGAACACGATGATCCGCATCGACCAGGAGCTGATTCTCACCGTTCCCGAGCCGGAGCTTTCGATTATATGGCGCGAGGAGCAGGTGTACACGGAGGATTACGAGGCGGAGGTCCAGTATATCCCCAACGACGCTTGGTACACGACAGAGAAGGTCACACTGCAGGAGCCATCGGCCGGCAGGCGCAAGGTGGCAGCGGTGATCGAGTATAAAAACGGCCAGGAGACTGGCAGGGAGATCCTGAAGGAAGAGGTATATGCCGAGGCGGTTCCCAAGATTGTCGAGCGCGGAACCAAGATACCGCCGACCTATATCAAGCCGATTGCAGGCGGAAGACAGAGCTCAGGATTCGGGGCGAGAAGTGCGCCGACCAAGGGCGCCTCAACCAACCACAAGGGAATCGACTGGGCGGTGCCGATCGGGACATCGGTGGTCGCATCCAACGCGGGCACGGTCGTGCACGCAGGCTGGGCGAGCGGCTATGGGTATGCGGTTTACATCAACCATGCGGACGGCAGACAGACCCGGTACGGGCATCTGAGCAAGGTTCTGGTCAAGACCGGCCAGACCGTGTCGCAGGGCGAGCGCATCGCGCTGAGCGGAAACACAGGCCGCAGCACCGGACCGCACCTTCACTTTGAGATCCGTATCAACGGAAGTGCGGTCAATCCACTCAAATATCTAAATTGACAATGAATGACGACGAAACACCCGCATCCGCGAAGGGTGTTTCGTTAATATTTACAAAAAAGAGAAGTGCGGATCCAATATACACAGCAGTCTGGCAGTTTACAAACGATTGAAAAAGGTATATAATCTATGAATGATTCCAAAGAGTTTTATATAGAATAAAGTATACAGAATACAGCACGACACCAAATAACAATATACACAGGATTCGGATGAGATTAGAGATAGACAGGTTATGTCTGGGGAACCGTTACAGGGAGCTTCAGAGTATGAAATAGATGTATCTGTGAGGGGCAGGGAAGTGTGGTCTGCGTGGGAAGTCCGGCAGTTACAGGGAAATGATGAGGTGGACATGGAACAGTACGCAATTAAGGGGGGAAATCCCCTGGTTGGTGAAGTAGAAATCGGCGGCGCGAAAAATGCAGCACTCGGCGTGCTGGCCGCGGCAATTATGACAGATGAAATGACAGTGATTGACAATATACCGGATGTGAGAGATATCAATGTGCTGCTTCAGGCGATGGAAAGCATCGGTGTCATCGTGTATCGGACAGACAGGCACACAGTGAGAATTAACGCATCCATGATATCGGGACTTGTGGTTGAAGACGACTATATCAAGAAGATCAGGGCCTCCTACTACCTGCTGGGAGCGCTTTTGGGGAAATATAAACATGCGGAGGTCGCGCTTCCGGGTGGATGCAACATCGGCAGCCGCAAGATAGACCTGCACATCAAGGGGTTCAAGGCGCTCGGCGCAAGCGTCAAGATCGAGCACGGGCTTATCATCGCCGACGCGCAGCATCTGAGAGGGGCACATATCTATCTCGATACGGTCTCGGTGGGGGCTACCATCAATATCATGCTTGCAGCCGCGCTGGCGGAGGGCAAGACCGTTATCGAGAATGCCGCGAAGGAGCCGCATGTGGTGGATGTGGCAAACTTCCTGAATTCCATGGGCGCAAATGTCAAGGGCGCCGGCACGGACGTGATCCGGGTGTCGGGTGTCAGAAAACTTCACGGGTCGGAGTACCCGATCATACCGGACCAGATAGAGGCCGGAACTTTCATGTTCGCAGCGGCGATCACAAAGGGGGATGTCACGGTCAAAAATGTGATACCAAAGCATCTTGAATCCATGACGGCAAAACTGATAGAGATGGGATGCCAGGTGGAGGAGTCGGGCGATGCGGTGCGCGTCGTGGCGTCAAAACGCCTTGAGAGCACGCATGTAAAGACGCTGGCCTACCCCGGATTTCCGACCGATATGCAGCCGCAGATCGCGGTGTCCCTGGCGCTTGCACGGGGAACGAGCATCGTGACGGAGAGCATCTTTGACAATCGGTTCAAGTATGTGGATGAGCTGGCGAAGATGGGGTCTAACATCAAGGTTGAGGGAAATACTGCCATCATAGAGGGCGTGGACAAATTTACCAGCGCAAATCTGACTGCGCCGGATCTGCGCGCGGGGGCGGCGCTTGTGCTCGCCTGCCTCACAGCGGAGGGATTCAGCACAATCGACGATATCAAGTACATTGGCCGGGGCTACGAGGATTTTGAGGTAAAACTTCAGAGCCTTGGCGCACAGATCGAGAAAGTCTCATCGGACAAGGACCTGCAGAAGTTCAAGTTGAAAGTCGGATAAAATTTTACAGCAAGTCTATTGACATTGCAGATAAATCGGTATATGATATATCCGATATGACAATTCAATATTGTGAGTCACGCATACGTGAGA
>CAMWOK010000035.1 GCA_947175845.1 uncultured Lachnospiraceae bacterium
AAAGGATTACAGCGTTTTTTTGTTTCTCTTAACTGTCAAAGACAGGATTATATCACCCTGCGGAAAATATAGCAACTATAGATTCATTTCTCTTTTGTACCCGCCGGGCGAATCTCGGGCCTCTCCCCCTCGACCTCCCAAATCCAGGCCAGCAGAACCTGCCGCAGCTTTTCGCGGACCTGTTCGTACGCCGCATCCCCCGCGAGATTGCAGAGCTCATGCGGGTCATTTTCCAGATCGTACAGATGCCGTTCCACATAGTACGGCATCGACGGATGATTCCACGCATCCTCACAGGAACCGCTCTCCACCGAATACTTCCACCTGCTGCTGCGCAGACACCGCCCGCACACAGACTCGGATATCTGGGAAAAGACATACTCCCTTCCCTGAATCCTGCCCGCCACAGCCTGGTCCAGCGCAATCCCGCGGAACTGAGCCGGTATCTGCACCCCCGCCACGGACAGGATGGTTGACGGGATGTCCACCAGACTGACCAGATCCGAAATCCTGTGTCCCCCCTGAAACGGTCCGCCGTGCGCGACAAGCGGAACATGTGTACTGGCATCGTGACAGCTCCGCTTGTACTCAAAATTGCGGGTGCGGAAATGGCATCCGTGGTCGGACGTGTACAGAAAAACAGTATTCTCCCACAGCCCCCGCCTTCTGAGCAGCGCCTCAATCCGCCCCACGTTCCAGTCCAGCCTGCCACACGCACCCAGATAATCCGCAAAGCCTTCCGCCTGGTCCCCGGGCAGCTTTTGTAAATCCACAGGCAGCGGATACCCCGCGTAGCGCTCTGCGCTCCCCTCTGGACCACAAAACCGCTCCTCGTCATTTTGATGATGCGGCTCTAAAAGCGAGAGCATCAGAAAAAACGGGCGCTCTGCGGTGTGCCGCTCAATATATTCCAGCGCAAAGTCCGTCACGCCGTCCGCCCGGTATCCCTGAATTTCCAGTTTTTCATTGTCGTCGCCAAAAAGATACCCCTCGTATGCATGCGACGTAAATTCCAGCAGGTTGGAGCACCGCCAGTACGCATACCCTGCCCGGTGCGCGGGCGGCACATCCCACCGGCTTCCCGCTTTTTGCTCCTGCGCCAGATGCCACTTTCCCACGTATGCCGTGTCGTACCCCGCCGCCTGCAGCCGCTTTCCAATGCAGTCCGCATCCGGCGGAAGGGCCTTTCCGTTGACAAAATTTCCGGTCTCTGTGGCGTACCTTCCGGACTGCAGACACGCCCTGGACGGCCCGCAGACAGGCTGCGCCGAAAAACAGTTCTCAAACAGTGTCCCCTCCTCTGCCAGCCGGTCCAGGTTGGGCGTCACCCCCTCCACCACATTTCCGTAAGACAGTGTATCCCAGCGCTGCTGGTCTGACAATACAAACACAATATTGGGTCTCTCGGACTCCCTCATGGCTCCCTCCTTTCCAAAGAACGCAAAATTGATCTAAACCTTCTCTCCCGTGAGCTCTGCAAGCGAGCAGACAACACACCGCATGGCAGCCTCCTCATACTCATACCAGAGCGCCACGTCTGCGTCCGGAAGCTCAGCCAGACAGCTGTAACGAAACTCCCCCCGGTTCACCTGATAGTGATACTTCCAGCAGACCTCTCCCGACTCCTCTATCAGCCCGACCGCAATCACGCCGTTTTCCCGCTCGTACCGCTCCTCTCCCCCGTAGGGATAGCTTGCCAGCAGTGCAGGTTTTCCATCCACCAGGCGCGAATAGGGAATCACAGAAACCATACAGTTGCCGCAGTAGTGCAGCCCCGGCTCCCTCCGATACGCGCCCCAGGTCTCTCCGCCGTCAAAGCTGTCCGTATATGTAATCTCCTGTATCAGATTGCGCGAGTACATCCGCAGCCTTTTGTCCGGCAGCTCCACAATCTGTGACTCCGACGACTTGACACAGCCGCCGTCCTGCATGTACCCTGTCTGGTCCGCGCGCTTCCCGCGCTGCCAGGTTTCTCCGCCGTCCTCCGAGTAAATCACGCTGACAAACTCCGTCCCGAGATTGTTGTCGTATATCGGAAAAAGAATGCGCTCCCTGCCCTGGTGCGCGCAGACAAATCCTCTGCCGGGACACACGCCCGTAAAACCGACGCAGCCGATCTGTGCACTGATATCCCGCATGCTGCCCCATGTCCTGCCGCCGTCTTTGCTGACGCGGCAGATCAGATGATAGGCCGGGTACGCCTTGATCGGTGCAGCCGCAAAAAAGATGCTGGCGTGAATCAGGTTTGCAGTCTTTTCGCCGCTGCCGTCGAGCTGCGGAATCATGACCGACCTTATATCCGCGCCGCTGCGCTGGTACAGATACCACTCCTCGTCCAGCAGATACCCCTCATACGGCGTGTCATCCGCAAGGCGCAGAACCGGAAGATAGCCGTCTTCATCCGGCTCTCCCGCATAGTAGGGATAGGTCTGCGCGCTCAGCTCTTGGGTCTCCGCGCGCGTGCAGCTCTCAAGATCCTTCAGCGCCAGGCGGCCGTTTGGATGTCTGCCCCCGTTCTGCTGTCCGTACACCATGCCGTCCACCGCCTGCAATCCCACAAACGCAGGGCACAGATCCGCCAGCAGGTACAGATTTCCCGCGGAATCCTCCGCCAGCGCCGGATCGATAAACCCTGCGCTGAAAATGCAGCGGTCCGTGCCGTCCGCCACATCCTCAAAATGATTTACAAACTGTCTCTCCCAGGTCATCCCGCCGTCAACGGACCGCGCAAAAACCGTCTCGAGATTTCCCGCGGAATCTTTCCCGTGCGCCCAGCGCGCGTCACAGGCAGCCACAAGCGCGCCTGCGCGCGTCACCAACAGGGACGGTATCCGAAATGCCTCGCTTCCCATACAGCCTTTCGAAAAAGGATCTGTCAAACTCCTCATCCCACATCTCTCCTTTTCATCCGATTTGTCACTCGTAGACCCGGATCTGTTTCAGCGACACTTCGCCGCGCGCCGCGGTGATTTTCACCAGCAGCCTGTCCAGCTTGTCCCCACCGCCATCGAGCAGTCTGTTCTGCTCCGCAAAAGGGTCCGTCATCACACAGATTCTGCGGTTCCCCACCGTGGTTCCCTGATAGAGCGGATAGTTTCTTCCCCCGTCCGCCACCGCCTCGATGCGGAAAGTCTCAATGCGCTGCCCCCTCTCAAGGTCCTCTAGGATCTCCACATACTTCACCTTTGAAACCGGGTGCGCAAGCGTAACCAGATACTCCGGCTGTGTGGGATATCCGTCTTTTTGCAGCTCCACCACAGCATCCACCGGATGCGCAAACTCCTGGTCGAGCAGGCGGCGCAGTTCCATGAGGCGCGCCACATCCCGATCGTCGATCAGGCCGTCCTGGTTCGGCGGGATATTCAGGTTCAGACAGGCATTCCCGCCCACAGCGCCCAGATAAATCTCAAACAGCGTCCGCAGGGAACGGGGTTCCTCCTGGCTGTGCCAGAACCAGCCCGGACGGATGGATGTGTCCACCTCCGACGGCACAAACGACAACCCCCGCGAATACAGAATGCTGCTCATACTGCCCACAAACCGGTCTGTGTTGTAGAGATAGGTCAAGTCCCCCTCCCCGGCAAGCGGTCCCGGCCCTGTCTGTACCGGAGCAAGCGGGCACAGCTCCGACGGCACCACCGCCCACTCGGACACGCGGCAATTCCCCGCCTCATTCCCGCACCAGCGCACATCCGGTCCCTCGTCGTAGAAGATGACGGCGTTTGGCTGGTATTTTCGAACCAGCGCGATGTAGCGCGAAAAATCATACTCCTGTTTCCTTCCGCCCGGCCCCTCCCCGCACGCCCCGTCAAACCAGACACAGAAAAGCTCCCCGTACCCGGTGAGCAGCTCCTGCAGCTGGTTACAGTAATAGTCATTGTACGCAGGCGTGCCATACAGATCACAGTTTCTGTCCCACGGGGAGAGATAGACGCCAAAGCGAAGCCCTGCCTCCCGGCACGCCTGTGCAGCCTCACCCACAACATCCCTGCTGCAGGGCGCATTTTTTACGCTGTGCTCTGTGTACGCAGACGGCCACAGGCAGAACCCGTCGTGGTGTTTGGCAGTCAGTATCATCCCCTTCATCCCCGCGGCCCGCAGGGTCTCTGCCCACTGGCCGCAGTTTAGGCGTTCCGGACAAAACAGACTTTCCGGCTCCGTCCCGTCCCCCCACTCCCGGTCGGTGAACGTGTTGATCCCGAAATGAATAAACGCATAAAACGCAGTGTCATACCACATCCGCTGCCGTGCTGACGGCACGACCCCCGCCGCTTCCCGCAAAAAATCAACCATTTGCAGCTCCTCCTTCTCTGTATCAATTGCACAATTTTCACTCCTGTTTGTGCCAAATCATGCAGCGCTGTCGATTCTGTATCCTTGCATTCTTATTATACAGAACTTTCTGTAATTTTTCCACTATCTTCCTGAAACCTGATATCTTTGATAGATAAATTTTCCGGCAACGACCACTCCAATCCCTGCCAGGATATAGAGAACCGGAACAACCTGCCACGCCGAAAGACAATGTTCAGCCAGCGGAATGGTCCTGCTGTCAAAGATGTACTCCGCGTTGAGAAACCGCACGGGGCTCCAGTCCCAGATCTGCGCTGCCACCCGGTACTGCTGCGGTATTCTGGCCAGCATTCCCGCCATGATCGCGCCCACGCCGACCGCCAGCGCCGCGATGCTGTTGTGCAGCACCTCCGACAAGACCAGCATGAGCGCGCTGACTACCGCTGTTGTGACAAGGACGATGCCGTAGGCCGTCAGACATGCCTGACCGATGGAGATCGGCTCGGAGGAGTTCCACAGATAGGAACTAAAGCGCAAAGAGACCGCGAAGCCCTCCGCACCGTACACCGCAAATACCAGCCCGAACACCAGCGCTGACAGCGCAAGTGCAAGCGCCGACGACACGCTGACGCCCGCCGCGATTTTGGCCCAGTAAACCATGCTTTTCCCCTTTGCGCCCGATAAGATCAGCTGGTCTGTCCTGCGCGCGTGCTCCTCCGCAAAAACTCCCGCCATGCAGATACAGACCGCCAGCAGTATCAGAATGCTGATTGTGTTTAAGCCGTTGCTGAGTATCTTGCTGTACCCCTCATGATAAAAATATACGAGCGGCGTTTTTGTCTCTGCCTCCTTGCCGCGCCAGTACGCCTTCTCCGCGTCCGTCAGCTGCAGGTCCCGCCATATCTGCTCCAGGGTTTCGCCACGCGCCGCGTAGAGCGCCCGCTCGTCCGGCTCCCACTCCCGAAATTCATCAAAATTTCCCTGTGTCCACCGCCGGACTAAGTGAAAAATCTCACTGTACGGACGCGCGTAGGTCTCGTACTCCGGTGTCAGCGTATAGCGCTCGCTCGTGTCCGGGATCGTTCGATACGCCTTTGACACTTCCGCAAGCAGCTTCTGGTCAAGCGCCCTGCCGGACAGGGCATGTCTGTATTCCTGGTCCACCTGAAACATGTGGTAATGCGTGTCAGCCACCGCGCCGTCCACATAGTATTTTCCCGTCAGGTCTGCGAACGTAAACAGCACAACGCAGAGCATACAGACAGCAGTCACGGCCCACACAAGCCTCCTGCCCAGAATCTTTTTAACCTCATAACCGTAAATTGTGCCAAAATTGCTCATGCGTTTGTCCCTCCTGTAACTTCCTCCGCAAACTGCTGCAGATAAAATGCCTCCAGATCTCCTTTCGTTTCCTCCCACTTTCCCTGATAGATCAGCTGCCCCTCCTTCATCATCAGGATATCGTCCGCAATGTGTTCAATGTCTGAGACGATATGCGTCGACAGCAGCACAATGCTGTCCCTGCCCAGATCTTCAATCAGATTGCGGAAACGCACCCGCTCCTTGGGGTCCAGCCCTGCCGTGGGCTCATCGAGAATCAGCAGTTTCGGATCATTTAAGAGTGCCTGCGCAATCCCGAGACGCTGCTTCATGCCTCCCGAGAAGGTTTTGATCTTTTTATGCCCCTCCTCCTGCAGCGATACCAGCGCGAGCAGCTCGCCGGCCCTGCGCTTTGCCTTCGGTCTGGGTATCCCCTTCAGCGCCGCGAGATACAGCAGAAAATCCATCGCGCGAAACTCCGGATAATACCCGAAATCCTGCGGCAGATAGCCGAGTACAGCGCGGTATGCCTCCTCGCTCACATCCATGCCGTCGAATGTGATCGTCCCGCCAGTCGGTTTCAAAATGCCGCAGAGCATACGCATCAGGGTCGTTTTCCCCGCGCCGTTTGCGCCCAGCAGCCCGTGGACACCCTCGTGCAGCACCAGCGACACGCGGTCCACTGCTATCCGGTTCTGATATTGTTTTGATACACGGTCAATGACAAGCTTCATAATGATAAACACCCTCCCTTTTCTGTACACAATATTCTGGAATCTCCCTTGCTTTGATTCCTTTCCTACGCCGCTGCGCTCTCCCTGACAAGCCTCACGCACTGCCCTGCTGTACCGGCGCCGAGCACAAGCACGCCCGCAGCCCACCAGACCAGGGCACTTCTCTCAAACAACTGCGGCGCACTCCCCTGCAGAGCCGCCGAAAGCACGCTGACACAGGCCGCTATGCCCGCACAGCAGTAGACTGACTCGCGCCCCCGCAGCCTGCGGACCGCCCAAAGCCCCGCAAACGCCGTCAGCAGATACGGCAGTAGCAGATATACCCCTGCCTGCGCCACGCCAAATCCCATGCGGCAAACCCCGGCCGGCAGCAGCCCGGCAAGCAGCGCCAGATTTTCCAGTCCAAGAATCCCCATTCTTGCCAGAATCACGCTGCGCAGCGAAAACCGCGTCGCCATCTCTAGCTCCGCCATCTCATACTGCACAGACCGCCCGCTCTCGGTAACTGCTGTCAGTGACAGCAGCGGCACAAACGCGGAGACCACCCAGAGCATCTGCGCCGGAAGCCACAGCGCCGCAGTGGCACAGACCGCAAAAATCAGAGTCGACACCGCCCACACCCATCTGCGAATGTAGCCAAGCTGCGCGGCCACAAATGCAGGCGTGCTCATCGCCGGCTGTTCCAGCGCCCGCAGAAACGCTCTTTTGCGCAGCGGCTCCGGCGCCTCAAACACATGTTTTAGTTCCTGTTGTAACCTCTTTTGCCGTTCCCTTCTTCGTGCACGCCTCATTCCAATCCCTCCCTGCTCAGTGCCTCCCTGAATTTTTTTGTCACTGCAGCCAGCCTGCGATAGACCGCAAACCTGGAAATTCCGTACAGCTGCGCGAGCGTCCCAGCCGGAACCTCATTCACAAAACGCAGCAGCAAGATCTCCTGCTCGTCCTGCGCGAGCGCTGCCACCGCCGCCCGCACCGCCATGCCCGTCACAAGCTGTTCCTCCATGCGGTCTGTCTGCGCAAATTCCCCCTCCCTTGCAGTATCCTCCGCGCCGGACTGCACGCATTTTTCGCCTGCAGCCTTTTTCCGGTACGCGTCCACACAGAGATTTCTGGCGATGGTGTACAGGCATTTGAGCGCCTGCTCCGCCGTGGCACACGCGTAATTTTCGAGATAGCGCAGAAACGTCTCCTGCGTGATATCCTCCGCCGTCTGCCGGCTGTGCAGCCGAAAATAGCAGTAGCGGTAGATCCTGTCATACTGTTCCTCCATGTCAACCGGCATCGCCATCCCGAAAACCACCTCCCATCCCCTTCTATATTGTATAACGTCTCTGTGCCCTGTTTTGTGCGGCCTCCGTTAAAAAATATTTTCCCGGCCGTGCGCTTGCATAAAAAAACAGGGCTGTGCGGCCGCAGGCCGCTCCTTCCCTGTCCTCATGCAATATTATGAATCCATAAACAACGCTTCCACTGCCATCCCCCTGCAGTACCACTCCTCGTCGGTCTGCCGGATATCGGCGCCCTGCTGCACAATCGGATGCACCGCGTCATTCACCGGAATGTAGCGTATCGCCGCCCGCGTCCCGTCGGACATGACCACCTGCCTGTCCGTATACTTCAGGCGCATGTTCTTCACAAAGCTCAGAACCAGCTTTCTGTCGAGTCCCTCAAACGCACCCGCATAGAACATGTTCAAAACATGGAGCGGCAGCCGGGAACTCTTGTAGCTGCGCGCGGACACCATGGCGTCATAGATATCAGAGATCGCCGTCACCCGTGCGCACAGCCCGATATCCTTCTCCGCGATGCCGTCCGGGTACCCCTTTCCATTCAGCTTCTCGTGATGATGCCGCGCGGCGCTTCGTATCTCGTCATCAAACTTATCTCTCAACAGTCCATCCGAGTAGACCGGGTGCATCCGCATCACATCCATCTCCTGTGTAGTCAGCCTGCGCGGGGCATTGACAATCTCCTCCGGTATCATCGTCTTGCCCACATCGTGCAGAAGCCCTGCCAGAATAAACTTTTTCACCCTGCTGCGATCAAGCTCAAGCCAGCCCGCCTGTATTCCGTTCAGAAACGCCACATTCAGCGAGTGGCGCTGCAGTCCCTCGTCCATCTGGCGCGGGGCGTTGATGCACTCAAGGATTGTGACCGGGTCCAGCGCAGTGATTTTATCTGAAATTTCCTGACACAGCGCTCCCATCTGCTCCCTGCTCAGCCACGATTCCGTGTCCGGATTGTGAAAAAACGTCCCGATATCCTGGTGCAGCCTCTGGTAATTCGTCCTTTGTTCGATATCCACATGCCGCGTATCCTGCATCCGCATCCGTTCCTTTCTGATCCTCACTTATAGCCCCGCTGAACCTGGCGTATCCTGCACCCGTAGTCGGCAGTCATCCCGTCGCTGTTTGTTATCCGCACCACCTCGCACTGCATTTTCAGCTCGCCGATATTTGTTTTGAGCAACAGCGCGTAGCTCTCGCCCATCTGAAAACAGCCATCGTCCGCATGGAGCAAAATCCCCGTGGAGCTCATATTGACAGTCTTGATAGGCATCGGTTTCTGAAACAGCACCTCGTTCCCGTCTATGTACACGCCCTCGACGCTCCCCTCAAGAGCAAGCGAGTACCGGATGGCGTGGCGTTCCTCTATCGTCTCATATTTTCCTAGAAAGACCTCTATCTCATCCGCCCGCAAAACCTCGCGGATCGTCCCGCTGCACTTGTACAAATAACTCTCCGCAAAGAGAAATGCGTATATCTGATAACACTTTTTTTCCAGAAGCCCCTGCGTTGAGACAATCACAGAATTGACTGAGCTGTTGTATCGAATCACCTCGGTGTCCGCGATCGTCTGGTTGTTACTTGCATCTTTGATAATAATTCTGTGATTTTTGATTTCTCTCTCAAGCATTGCTCTGAACCTCCATTGACTGATGCTGAATCAGAAACTGTTACTTTGCGCACTCTAACTCCTATCTGCCTGCTTTGGCAGGCATACAAATCAGGATGGTGAAATTTTATATTTCATACTATTTTTTTATCTTAACACAGCCGCAGAAATACCCGAAACACCTGTTTCTTCGCAAAAATGCCTGCTTTTTCGCAGACGCCCCCGCTTGCCGCGGCACTACACGCTTTTCCCCTGCCTGTGCGCCGGACATCCGTCAGCTTTTTCTGACAACGATCTTCCCTATACCATGTGCACAAAAAAGCAGGGAGGCGGCACAACGAGCTGCTCACTCCCTGCTTTTCTCTCAATTAAAGCACCAGCGACGGCGCCGAATACACCCTCGCAGCCAGCTCACTGTTGAGCATGTACAGGCTGCGCGCGTCATCTCCGAACAACTCCATCCTGGTAATCTGGTCCATAGAGTTCTTCTCCTCCTCGCCCTGCTCCTTGACAAACCAGTCCAGAAACTGGGTCGTGCGGAAGTCCTTCACCTCCTGCGCCGCCTCGTAGATCGTGTTGATGAGCGACGTCACATACTGCTCGTGCTCAAGTCCTGCCCTGAGCGGATCCATGAGTGTCTCAAACGTCCTGTCCGGCTTTGCAATCGCCTCGAGCGTGACCTGCTCGCCGTTGTTGTGCAGATAGCGGTACATCAGCATGGCGTGGTCCTGCTCCTCCTTCGCCTGAATCTCATACCAGTTGGCAAAACCGTCCAGTCCTTTTTTTGTATAAAAATTCGCGATATCCAGATACAGATATGCGGAATAAAACTCTTTGTTAATCTGTTCGTTTAACAATTTGGATACTCTCTCGTTCATCCGTGTTCCTCCCTTTGTAAATTGATACTTGTTTCCTGTCCATTATCATTCATAAAGCAGATTCTGTCAATGCAGTTTTTGAAAAGTTTATACTTATTCTAATTTTCGGCCGGACGGCGCATCAGCACCCTGCGCGCCGCCAGCGCAAACGTAACTGCGTGAACAGTCAGCGTGATCGTCCATGTGACCGGATAGGAGATGTACACGGTTGTCAGATTGTGGTGTTGTGGTATCTGAAACACTGTCGCAATCCACAGAAGACGCAGGCCGCAGGCGCCAATCAGAGAGACGATCATCGGAATGATGGAGTAGCCGATTCCCCGGAGCGCGCCGACCAGCACGTCCATCACGCCGCAGAGCGCATACAGCGTACAAATCACCCGCAGGCGCGCCATCCCCGCCGCGATGACCTCCGCGCTCGGCGAGTAGATGCCAAGCAGCGCTTCCCCGAAAAACACTGCCAGATTGCCGAGCACCAGACCAGTCACGACCACATACAGCTCCCCTGCAAATAAAATCCGGTAGATGCGCTTGTACTTCCTGGCCCCGTAATTCTGGCTGGTGAAGGAGATCGTCGCCTGGTAAAACGCGTTCATTGCCATGTAGACAAACCCCTCGATATTTGCCGCCGCGGAATTTCCCGCCACCGCAATATTCCCAAAGGAGTTGACGGCGGACTGGATCACGACATTGGACAGCGAGAACACGGTTCCCTGAAATCCGGCCGGAAGTCCAATCTGCATAATTTTTCTCAGTTTTTCCCGCGAGATCGCCAGGTCTTTCAGCTCGAGATGAATGCTGCCCTGCTCTTTTATGAGACAGCGCACCACAAGCAGTGCCGAGATTGTCTGTGAGATGACCGTCGCCGCGGCCACGCCCGCCACGCCCATATGACAGACAATGACAAAAAACAGGTTCAGCAGCACATTCACAATGCCAGCCCCCAGCAGATAGTACAGCGGCCGCTTTGTGTCACCGACCGCCCTGAGAATCGCGCTGCCGAAGTTGTACACCATCATGGACGCCATCCCCAGAAAATAGATTCTCAGGTACAATACCGCAAGATCCAGCACCTCCGGCGGCGCCTGCATCAGCGCGAGCAGTCTGGGGGCGCCGGCCAGCCCGACCACCGTCAGCAGAAGGCCGCTGTAGAGGCTCAGCAGCATGGAGGTATGGATCGTCTCCTTCAAATCACGGTCATTTCTGGCGCCGTAGTACTGTGCGGTCAGCACATTGGTTCCCACCGACAGCCCCACAAAAAGATTGGTCATCAAATTGATCAGCGCGGAGTTTGACCCGACTGCTGCCAGCGCGTTGTCCCCGGCAAAGCGCCCCACCACGACGATATCGGCAGCGTTGAACAGCAGCTGCAGAATACTTGAACACATCAGCGGCAGCGCAAAGAGAATCATCTTGCCAGACACCGATCCGCTGCACATATCAATCTCGTATTTCCTGTTCATGTGAACTCTCCCTCCCAAATATATAACACACCGGACGCAGGAGCAGACTGTGAATCACTCCTGCTTTTGTTTTCTGACAATCGGATTTCTGAGCGTCTGGACAATCAGCGGTATCACCATCAGAAACCAGATGACCGGCTCCGTCCAGATAATTCCCCAGTATCCAAACAGCCGCACAAACACAAAGGTAAACACCAGTTTTCCGACAAGCTCAATCGCACTCGACAGAATCGGCGTTTTGTAATCTCCAAATCCCTGCATACAGTTTCTGAGGATAATGATAAACAGGCATATGAACAAAAAGGACATGTCCACCCGCAGATACGTCGTTCCCCAGTAAAGGATCTCCGCGTTGTCCGAGCTTGTGATAAAGCGAATCAGATACGGGGAGACTGTGTGCGCAAGGACAAAGACAATCCCGTCCCACACGCCGCCGAGCAGCAGCACGCTCCTGATGCCCTGCCGAATCCGGTCATACCTGCCCGCGCCGTAATTCTGCCCGCAGTATGTCGCCATGGAGGAGCCGAGCACGCTCACCGGCAGTCCCCAGATTTCACACACCTTGCGCGCCGCAGTGTGCGCCACGATTATGTTGGTCCCAAGCTGGTTGATGCCGCTTTGCAGCACCAGCGTCCCGAAATTCACAAGGCTCGACATCAGCCCCATGGACAAACCGCTCTCATACAGCGAAAGAATCCGGCTCCTCGAGAACACAAAATGCTCTTTTTTAATATGAAGTATCGGAAATCCCTGCCGGATGCGGATCAGACAGAGCACAACCGACAGCATCTGGGAGACCAGCGTTGCCACCGCCGCACCCCGCACGCCCATGTGAAAGACCAGGATAAAAAGGTAGTCCAGCCCGACATTGGTGAACGCCGCGATCACCAGAAAAATCAGCGGTGTGATCGAGTCCCCGATCGCGCGCAGCGTGTTGGCGCAGAGATTGTACGCGAGCGTCACAAACATTCCCCACACCAGCAGGGTAATGTAGGACAGCGACAGGTCAAGCTGCTCGGGCGGCACGTTCAGAAGCGTCAGTATCGGCCGGAGAAACACCGCGACCCCCGTGATGATCACCGCGGCAGTCAGATAGCCAAGCACGATCGCCCCCGCCACATTTTCCTTTAATTTCCGCTCCTCGCCGCTCCCGTAAAACCGCGCAGTCACCACACTGAACCCAAGACTCAGCCCGTTAAAAAAACCGGTCAGAAGCGTATACAGGACAGACACCGACCCCACTGCCGCAAGCGCCGTCTCCCCTAAAATACTGCCCACAATCTTCGTGTCCACAAGGCTGTAACAGATTTGAAACAGATTGCCCAGAAACACCGGGATGGCAAACAGCAAAATCAGTTTTACCGGCCTGCCCTCGGTGAGATTCAAAGCCGTTTTTGATGTTTTCATATCGTTCACTCTTTTCTGGCACATCTTGAATGTGCGCTCATCTACATTTTCCGAAGCCCTTTGGGATAATGGTTCTTCATGATCTGCCCCGCAAGCTTTCCCCAGCCGATGCTGTAGCCCTGGACAGTCATCAGATACCAGCCCTTCTCCCCGCTGTGATTCAAGGTCATTCCGCCCAGATACGCCCGCGCTTGCCCGTCCTGTGCAAGCTCCATCGAGCGCTTTGCGTCCTTTGGTCTCAGCGCGAGCGCGAGCGCGTGCGACGGCTCAAAACGTTTTTTTTTGATCGCGCCAAGATGCAGCCCGGCGCGCAGCACCCTCAATCCTTTTATAGACGGCATCATCTGCGGCATCTGGTACAGCTGGTCGCCAAATTTTAACAGGCTATCCTGCGCGTCCGCGGTCAAATCGGTGTTCAGCGTCTCCTGCTGAAACTGCAAAAACTCCTTTGCTTCCCTGACAGAAATTCCCTTCTGCAGGCCGTTTGCCGGAAACGCCCGATATCCCGGCGGCACTTCCCCCTGCTTTTGCAGCACGGCAAGATAATGCCCCTCGCCGCAAACCAGGTGCGGAAACAGCCGGATTGTGCGCTCCAGCTCCGGGCGCTGCCTACTGCTGTATCCCGCCGCCATCCCTTCATATCTATGGACTTCCAGAATCTCATAGTCACAATGGCGATCCAGAAAACGCGCGATGCTCCCCTCATTCTCGGCGGGCGCAAAGGTGCACGTAGCGTAGACCAGCCGTCCGCCCGGGCGGAGCATGTCAGCCGCGCAGTCGAGGATCTCGTCCTGCCTGTCCGCGCAGAGCTGCACATTCTCCGCGCTCCACTCACTGCACGCCTCCGCGTTTTTGCGGAACATCCCCTCGCCGGAGCACGGCGCATCCACCAGGATTCGGTCAAAATACGCGCCAAGCACCTCCGCCAGACGCTGCGGCGTCTCGTTTGTGACGAGCGCGTTGCGAATCCCCATGCGCTCCACATTTTCTGACAGGATCTTTGCCCGCGCCGGATGAATCTCATTGCAGACCAGAAGGCCCTGATTGTTCATGCAGGAGGCAATCTGCGTCGTCTTTCCGCCGGGCGCCGCGCACAAGTCGAGCACGCACTCCCCCGGCTGCGCCTCCAGATACGCCGCAGGCGCCATGGCGCTCGGCTCCTGGATATAGTAAACCCCCGCCTCGTGAAACGGGTGCTTTCCCGGCGAAAAATCCGCATTTGCCCGATAATAAAACCCGTCTGCCTCCCACGGAACCGCCCGCAAATCCGCAAAGGGCACCTTATTCAAAAAATCTTCCCGCGAGCCCTTGAGCGCATTCACCCGCAGCGCCTGCACCCGCTCCTCCTCATAGCTGCGCAGGAAAGCAGGATACGCCTCCCCGAGCATATCCTGCATCCGAATTGTAAAATCGCGTGGTAATTGAATCATAGCACCAGTCCCTTACTCTCCTCACACCCAAGAATGATATTCAGGCACTGCACCGCTGCGCCCGACGCGCCCTTGCCAAGGTTGTCAAAGCGCGTGCTGACAAGCAGCCTGTCCTCGTTCCCTGTCACGTAGAGCTCGATCCCGTCCCAGCCAGAACAGGTATTTCCAGCCAGAAATCCATTGTAGTCCGCTTCCTTTCCAAACGGCATCACCCGCACAAACGGCTCGCCCGCATAGTATTTTGCAAACATTGCATGGACCTGCTCTGGCGTGGGCCGCCCCTTCAAAAGTTCTGTGTAAAACTGCAGCGTCACCACCATCCCGCTGTAATAATCGCAGATCAGCGGCGAGAACAGCGGCGCCCTCGAAAGCCCGGCCACTGCCTGCATCTCTTTCAAATGCTTGTGATTCTGTCCAAGCGCATACTCCCGCGGCGCGTCAAGCTCCCGATCGCGAGAATCCGCCTCGTACACCGCGATCGTCTTCTTCCCTGCCCCGCTGTAGCCCGACATCGCAAACGCCGCGACCGGATAATCCTTCGGGAGGATTCCCTCCACCACCATAGGATAGGCAATCGTGACAAACCCTGTCGCATAGCACCCGGGAACCGCAATGCGCCTGCCTTTCTGAATGGCCTCCCTGTGCGCCCGGGAGAGCTCCGGGTAGCCGTACGCCCAGCCCGGCTCCGTGCGGTGCGCCGTCGAGGTGTCTATGAGAATGGTGTTGTCATTCTCCACCATCGCAGCCGCCTCCCGCGCCGCCGCGTCCGGCAGGCACAAAAATGTGATGTCAGACGCGTTGATATATTTTCTGATCTCTGCAGGACTTTTCCGAAGCTCCGTCGGAATCCTCAAAATCTCAATGTCATCCCTGCCCTCAAAGCGCTCAAAAATGCGCAGGCCGGTTGTCCCTTCACTTCCGTCGATAAATACTTTTTTCATATGGATTCTCCTCTTTCCTAATTTGCTATACCCTATCATAG